>NZ_JAIWJZ010000075.1:0-34852 GCF_020216105.1 Enterobacter sp. K16B | reverse complement strand
GTGTGGGGTCTCCCCATGTGAGAGTAGGGAACTGCCAGGCATCAAACACGTGAAGAGGCCATCCGAAAGGATGGCCTTTTTGCGTTTCTGCGCTGCACAAAACTAATCCCCCAATACCTTGCTTATACGGTAAACTACCTGCGTTTTTGCATCAGGATAGCGTCTATGAACCACTCCCTTAAGCCCTGGAATACCTTTGGCATTCAACGGAATGCTAAAAAGATTGTACGTGCCGATACCTCACAGCAGTTGCTGAATGCATGGCAAAGCGCAACAGAAAATAACGAACCCGTACTGATTCTGGGCGAAGGAAGTAATGTCCTGTTTCTCGACGATTTTGCGGGAACAGTAATCATTAACCGCATCATGGGCATTGATGTGGAAGAGCGCGCCGATAGCTGGCACATTCACGTGGGGGCCGGTGAAAACTGGCATCATCTGGTGCGGTTTACCCTCGACAAAGGGATGCCGGGTCTGGAAAACCTTGCGCTGATCCCAGGCTGCGCCGGATCGTCACCCATTCAAAACATCGGTGCCTATGGCATCGAACTGAAGCATGTCTGTGAGTATGTCGACTGTATCGAACTGGCGACCGGAACGGCCCAGCGTTTAACCGCAGAAGAGTGCCGTTTTGGCTATCGTGACAGTATCTTCAAACATGAATATCAGGATCGCTACGTCATTGTCGCCGTGGGCCTGCGTCTGTCTAAGCGCTGGCAGCCCGTGTTGACCTACGGTGATTTAACGCGTCTCGATCCGGCAACCGTTACCCCTCGCGACGTTTTTGACTCGGTTTGCCATATGCGGATGACCAAACTTCCCGATCCCAAAGTAAACGGCAATGCCGGAAGCTTCTTCAAAAACCCGGTAATTAGCAGCGAAAAGGCAAAAATCTTCCTTGAAGGATGGCCAACAGCGCCACATTACCCTCAGGCGGACGGCAGCGTGAAGCTTGCTGCGGGATGGCTTATCGATCAATGCCAGTTAAAAGGCACGACAGTCGGCGGCGCTGCCGTTCACCGACAGCAGGCTCTGGTACTGATTAATCAATGTGATGCGACCAGCGATGATGTGGTTCAGCTGGCACATCATGTCCGTGAGCGTGTGGGCGAGAAATTTAACGTCTGGCTGGAGCCGGAAGTGCGCTTTATCGGGTGCACAGGCGAAGTCAATGCCGTGGAGGCCATCGCGTGAAGGACAATACCATCCCCTTAACCCTGATTGGCATTCTTGCCGACGGTGAATTTCATTCTGGCGAGCAATTGGGCGAACAGCTGGGCATGAGCCGTGCCGGCATCAATAAGCATATTCAGACGCTGCGCGACTGGGGTGTCGATGTCTTCACGGTACCAGGAAAAGGCTACAGCCTGCCGGAACCAATTCAACTGCTGAATGAAGAACTGATTCGCAGCCAGATTGGACACGGCAATGTGGCGGTGCTGCCCGTGATTGATTCGACGAACCAGTATCTTCTGGATCGTCTGCCTGAGCTAAAATCCGGCGATGCCTGTGTTGCTGAGTATCAGCAGGCCGGGCGTGGCCGTCGCGGTCGCAAATGGTTCTCACCGTTTGGTGCAAATCTTTATCTCTCCATGTACTGGCGTCTGGAGCAGGGGCCTGCCGCTGCCATTGGCCTGAGTCTGGTTATCGGCATTGTCATGGCGGAAGTGCTGCACGATCTGGGGGCGGATAACGTACGCGTGAAGTGGCCTAACGATCTCTACCTCAACGATCGAAAACTGGCCGGTATCCTGGTTGAACTGACCGGGAAAACCGGCGATGCGGCGCAAATTGTCATTGGCGCGGGCCTCAATATGGTGATGCGCAACGTCCAGAGTGATGTGGTGAACCAGGCCTGGACTAACCTCCAGGAGGCGGGCATCGTCATCGATCGCAACACCCTCGCCGTGCGTATGATTAAAGAGTTGCGCAGTTCACTCACGCTTTTTGAGCAGGAAGGGCTGGCTCCGTTCCTGTCGCGTTGGGAAAAGCTGGATAACTTCATCAACCGCCCGGTGAAATTGCTGATTGGCGATAAAGAGATCTACGGTACTTCCCGCGGTATTGATGCGCAGGGGGCGTTGCTTCTGGAGCAGGATGGCGCAATCAAGCCCTGGGTGGGCGGTGAGATTTCCCTGCGAAGTGCCGAATAACCGGACTGAGTCAATGATGCGAAAACCCGTCTGCGCGACGCTGGCTGTCATGATGAGTGTACTGTTCTCGCCTCTCTCGCAGGCGGGGCAGGCCTGGGAAAGTTACAAGGCACGCTTTTTTAAACCGGAAGGCCGCATTGTCGATACCGGCAATGGCGGTGTTTCGCATACGGAAGGTCAGGGTTTCGCCATGCTGATGGCGGTGGCCAATGACGATAAAGCCACGTTCGATAAGCTCTGGCAATGGACGGACAGTCAGCTGAAGAACAAAGAGAATGGTCTCTTTTACTGGCGTTACAACCCCGCAGAGTCCAACCCGATCGCCGACAAAAACAACGCCGCAGACGGCGATGTGCTGATCGCCTGGGCGTTATTAAAAGCCGATGCCCGCTGGCATGACAAGCGTTACAGCACCGCATCGGATGCCATTACAAAAGCACTGATTGACCACAGTGTGATCCGCTATGCGGGTTACCGCGTGATGCTGCCCGGCGTCCAGGGATTTAAGCCTGAGGGTGAAGTGATCCTTAATCCGTCCTATTTCGTGTTTCCGGCCTGGCAGGACTTTGCCGCGCGCAGTCATTTACCGGTCTGGCATGAATTGATGAAGGACGGGAAACGCCTGCTGGGGAAAATGGGGTCGGGTAAAGCGAATCTGCCCCCTGACTGGGTTTCACTGACATCAGGTGGCAAGCTGGCACCGGCCCAGGGCTGGCCACCGCGGATGAGCTACGATGCGATTCGTATTCCGCTGTACGTTGCCTGGTCTGATAAACAAAGCCCGTTGCTGACGCCGTGGAAAGCCTGGTTCGGTCAGTTTCCCCGGGAACAAACGCCCGCCTGGGTGAACGTCACGACCAACGACTATGCGCCCTATATGATGGAAGGCGGTCTGCTGGCGGTACGCGATTTAACGATGGGACAGTCTTCCGGAGAACCCGAAATCACCTCTAAAGACGACTACTATTCGGCAAGTCTGAAAATGCTGGTGTGGATCTCAGCGCAATAATAACGCACCGACTATCCCCTCTCCCCTGTGGGGAGAGGGTTAGGGTGAGTGGCCTTACTGCGGATACGGTACCCAATCCCCGCCGTTCAGACGAACGTACGGTTTGTTCTGATACTGAATCACTACCGCGTTAGCGTTCTCGGAGACTTCTGCCGTTTGCGGCAGGTTGCTGGTGAGCTGATCCCAGTTCACGCTATCCTCAACAAACAGCTTGCCGTCCACCGCACGGGCAACCAGTTCTGAGATCGCCAGATAGCTACCTGGCTGGGTGATCTCAATCGGCGCGCCCTGGTGAGGTGCCTTCATACCAAAGAATTTAATGCCAGCAGGCACGTTGGTAATGGACGGGCTTGGGATATCACGCAGGCCCGACACCTGCATTCTGTCGCCTTTCAGCGCGCCACCGTGTTCAGGGACGACAACCACCATCACTTTACGGCCGGATTTTTCCAGCTCCGTAAAGAACGCGTCCAGCTCGTCGAAGAATTTCTGCGCACGCACTTTATAGTCTGCCGTTTTGCTCACGCCCGGGAAGTGGTTACCGTCGTGAAGCGGCAGGGTGTTAAAGAACGTCGCACTGCGCGGATTACTGTCTTTTTCGATGGTCTGCAGCCAGCGCTGAAGTACGGCGGTATCGTCATAAACGGGCGAGCCGTCGAAGCCCAGCAGAGAGACCGGAAGACCCGTTTGATCCATCAACGGCGCCTGCATGCCACCCTGTTCGCGCACTTCTTTCAGGAAGTTGCCGAACTGGCCGTTATGCCCCAGCATCAGATGCTGCGTAAAGCCCAGTTTGGCGAGGTTATCGAACAGATAACACTGGTTGCCGGCGGGTTGATACAGGTTCTTATGCGATGTCTGACCGCAGCTTGCACGCAGCAGGCGGATCGCCGCCGGGCCGCTGTATGAGGTGGCCGAATTGAAATCTTTAAACTGAATGTCGAAATGCGACCACAGCGGATGCGACATCAAACCTGCGGCATCCACGTCGGCCCAGGAGAGAGAGCAGATGTTGATCACCAGCAGTTCGAACGGCTGAGCATCTGCCGGCAGCGCGTCCGGGAATTTCGTCTGACGCTTATCTTCCGCAGTATAGAAACTGGAGAGCCAGGCATTCAGGTTTGTGGAGGTCGGCGGCGCGGTCTGGGTTGGGATATCCCCCACAACAGGCGTATTGCCCGCCGTCGTGACGGTTGCCGCCGCGCTTCCCCCTGTGGTGGTCACCGTGGTGGTGGGTTGACCGGCAGGCCACAGCGAAAAGTTTGGCCCTGCCAACGTCAGCACGTTAAGCCAGATCATAATCGCCACGACAAACACCGTGACGCGGACCCACTGTGACAGGAACAGCCAGGCAACCAGCAGCACAAATACCGCGCCAATCATCTGCCAGTTAATAAAACGCTCGATCAGGTCGAGGACATAGCTGGCGCTAAACCCCGCCACCTGCGAGCCCTGGCTCATAATACTGTCCGGCCCCGGTAGCCAGGTATCATGCCAGAACAGCGCAAAGCCGACAGGAATGGCTACCCAGTGGCGTAAACGATGCAGCCTGATATTCGGCAGAGGCATCAGCAGGAAGGCCATAAACACCAGGTTGAGAAGAGGATGGAAATTCAGATAGCCTGCCCACAGCAGACCAAACTTCACCAGAAAGTAGAAGTTCCAGCCGGAAAGGCCGCGCCAGTATTGCCAGAGCGGCGAAGGTGACGAAGCGGTATAGGTTGAATTAGTCATGTTTTCGGTCTGCCTTGACGTGTGATGCCCGTGTCAGTGTTCCGGCTGGTTTAACGTGGCGAGGTTTTATAAACAACACTCTGGCCGTATCACGAATACGACGTATGGAATGGCGTGCGTAGTAGCCAAGCGGGAAAAAGATCAGCGCACAGACTATAACCAGTTGAATGATATCGCTGATATTCATAGTGCGTTCTCCGCGTTGTCTGTTAATAAGCGAAGAGGCTCCGGCACCCGTCGCCAGACATGTCCATCATGTCTGGCATTGAGGATCGGTTTCGCATCACTCGTGATAGCGAGCGGTTTAGCCCATTGTTCTGGCTGGAGCGCACGCATCTGCACCAGTTCCGCGCTGATGGCATTATCTTCGAACCAAATCATACGGTTCGAGAAGATATCACCGGTCGGCAGGGGGAAGATGTGGTTAAGCGCAGTATCAAGATCGTTTATCCGGCAGAAGGACAAAAACAGCATCAGGCGATTATCGCCGATGGTCATGATGTCCCCTGTACGGTTCGGACGGCATAAGGTCAGCGCCTGTTCAACGCGAATACCCGGTACAGGACGCAGTGCAACCATGACCCCTTTTCCGTCAGCAGGAAGAAGCGTGTTGCTCATCATGTTGCCGACGGCATCGCAGAAGGTATCCCATTTTTGGTATCCACGCAGTTTCATCGGCTGGGTCATGGAGAGCAGCGTGGAAATCTCTTCCGGTACATGGCGGCTAAACTGCTGACCCTGCACGCTTTCGATAAGCGTCAGGCAGCGTGACAGCGGCGCATTCCAGGGGATAACCATATTCGCGCCGCAGCCCAGAAGCAGGCGCTCATCGGTGGCGCGCAGGCTGGTATTGTTTTCACGTATGATAATTTTCAACGCGCTTCCGCGCTGGCGGCGTAAGGTATGGATCTGTCTTGCCAGCGTCTCAATCTGGTTATTTTGCATCAACGAGAAAATAAGGGTTGCCGCCTGGGTTGTGCGGGCTTCATGGAAAAGGGCTTCGTTAGAGTCAAACAGGGACCAGTTTTCCGAAAGAGCAGGGGCACCCTCCAGGACCGCGATATGGCTCAGGATACGTTTTTCATCGCTGCGCGGCTGAACCACGGTCTCTTCCTGCTGCGCCAGGTGCCACTTGCCCTCGATATGTTTCAGAGTAAGTTGTTGCCTGGCACTCACCCCTTTTTCATTACACCAGAAAGCAATATCGTAGAGATAGCTGCCCACCTGGTCACGAACGCTTGCCAGACCGAACAGGGAGCGATATTCGCCCATTAACAGTGAGAACAGCTTGTCATTATTACTGCCGGGATTGACGACCAATAGCGTGCAATTTTGAAATTTTGCCCATTTATTGATTTTTTCCAGCCACGGCAGCAGCTTTTCCGCAGGAATATTTTGCAGGACGTTATTTGCACATTTGAGAATCACCAAATAGTGATCCGGATCAATAGTGCACTGAACATCGCGGGACAAAAAGTATAGACTATCGGCTTCCGGTTTCATGGAAAATAATCGCACCGTCTGGGGGCCGCGATCGCTTTCAAGCGTGATAATCTTCTTCGGATCGTCACCCATGCTAATGACGGCCACGCGGGAATCCTTATCCTGAGCAGCAATTGTCTGGTTTACCAGAGTGATAGCATCTTCATTACGGTCCGTATTAATCCACCAGACTCCTCCGACTGGCATGTGGCTCAATTCGTCCCATAATGACTGGATGCCAATAGAAAATATGGAGTCCACGGTGTCCCTCTTTTCGTCTAATTTATCTGTATCTCAGTTTACTAGCGAAAGCGTAGAAATAAACCTAACATTGAAATTAAAGAACATCAGATTTAGCATGTAAATGAAATTTGTCCGGGCAGGGAGCCCCGCAACTTCTGAGCGTGCGATTTTCCTCAAAGGGATGGAAAAAGAATGGATAATAATGAACCCGGAACCCCAGTCGACTCGACGCTGGGTTACACATTCCAAAACGATTTTCTGGCGCTGACGCAGGCCTTTTCTTTACCTGAAATAGATTACACCGATATTTCCCAGCGGGAACAGTTGGCTGCGGCTATTAAACGCTGGCCGTTGTTAGCTGAATTTGCCCATCAACAATAAGGGAGCCATTGATGGCCATACTCGGATTACAGGGTGTCCGTGGCGGTGTGGGTACCACATCTGTTACCGCGGCGCTGGCGTGGTCATTACAGCTTTTAGGTGAATCGGTGCTGGTTATTGACGCCTGCGCCGATAATTTGCTGCGTATGTCGTTTAACGTCGACTTTACTCGCGAAGAGGGCTGGGCCCGGGCGCTGCTTGATGATAAAGACTGGCGGGATGCCGGTATGCGCTATACCTCCCAGCTCGATTTGCTGCCGTTTGGTCAACTCACCACCACGGAACGCGAGAATGAAGCCGCCTATCAGCGCCTGTTTTCACAGTTCACGCTGGCGCTGCAAAGTCTGAAAGAAAAGGGGCATTACCGGTGGATCCTGCTGGATCTGCCGCACGGCGCCGGCACGCTGACCCGACAGCTTATCGCACAGTGCGATCACGTCCTCTCCATCGTCAATGTCGATGCGAATTGCCACATCCGCTTGCATCAGCAGGGTTTACCTCAGAATGCGCATATCCTGATTAACGATTTACGCATTGGCAGCCAGATCCAGGACGATCTGTATCAGGTGTGGCTGCAAAGCCAGCGTCGTCTGCTTCCTATTGTCATCCATCGTGATGAAGGAATGGCTGAATGCCTTGCGTCCAAGCAACCGCTCGGCGAGTACCGCAGCGATTCGCTGGCGGCAGAAGAGATCCTGACGCTGGCTAACTGGTGTCTGCTGAACTTCGCCAAAGGGGCGGAGCCTGCAGGGAGTTCTGTATGAGTCGACTCGCCAGCTGGTTACTCATCCCGCCGGTCAGTTCGCGTTTGAGCGAAAACTACCGGCATTTTCGCCGGCATGGTGCTTCGGCATTCAGCGCCGCGCTCGGCTGTTTCTGGATGATCCTGGCCTGGACGTTCATTCCGCTCGAACACCCGCGCTGGCAGCGCATCCGCGCACGACACAGTGAGCTCTATCCCCACATCAATCCCAACCGCCCGCGGCCACTGGACCCGGCGCGTTACCTCATTCAGGCGCTCTGGCTGGCGGTCACATCATCCCGCAACGAGAAAATAACGCCGCACTGGCGCAGTTTCTCCCGCGTGCAACAGCTACGCGAACGCTACCACCAGTGGCTGGACAGACTGCCCAACAGCGTGACCGATAAGACCAGCCATCTGGATAACCATAAAGAGCTCGGGCATCTCCACCCGGGCTTGCGGCGTTTTATTCTCGGCGTCATCGTCGTGTTCTCGCTCATTCTGGCGCTGGTCTGTATTACGCAGCCCTTTAACCCGCTGGCGCAGTTCACCTTCCTGATCCTGCTGTGGGGCGTGGCGCTGCTGGTTCGCCGTATTCCAGGTCGCTTCTCGGCGCTGATGCTGATTGTGTTGTCGTTGACCGTCTCCTGTCGCTACATCTGGTGGCGTTATACCTCAACCCTTAACTGGGACGATCCGGTCAGTCTGGTGTGCGGCCTGGTGCTGCTGTTTGCCGAAACCTACGCCTGGATTGTGCTGGTGCTGGGCTATTTCCAGGTGATTTGGCCGCTCAACCGCCAGCCGGTTCCGCTGCCAAAAGACACCACGCAGTGGCCGACCGTTGATCTCTTCGTCCCGACCTATAACGAAGATCTGAGCGTGGTAAAAAACACCATTTATGCCGCGCTGGGCATCGACTGGCCGAAAGATAAGCTCAAAGTCTGGATCCTCGACGACGGCAATCGTCCGGCGTTTCGTCAGTTCGCCGAGGAGGTGGGCGTCGAGTACATCGCCCGGCCGACTCACGAGCACGCTAAAGCCGGGAACATCAACAACGCGCTGAAGTATGCCACTGGGGAGTTTGTCTCGATCTTTGACTGCGACCACGTGCCGACGCGCTCGTTCCTGCAGATGACAATGGGCTGGTTCCTGAAAGAAAAAGAGCTGGCGATGATGCAGACGCCGCACCACTTCTTCTCGCCGGATCCGTTTGAACGTAACCTGGGTCGCTTCCGTAAAACCCCGAACGAAGGCACGCTGTTCTATGGCCTGGTGCAGGACGGTAACGACATGTGGGATGCCACCTTCTTCTGCGGCTCCTGCGCCGTTATCCGGCGTAAACCGCTGGATGAAATTGGTGGCATTGCCGTGGAAACGGTCACCGAAGATGCGCACACCTCTCTGCGCCTGCACCGTCGCGGCTATACCTCTGCCTATATGCGCATTCCTCAGGCTGCCGGTCTGGCAACGGAGTCGCTGTCGGCGCACATCGGTCAGCGTATTCGCTGGGCCCGCGGCATGGTGCAGATATTCCGTCTTGATAACCCCCTGATAGGAAAAGGCCTGAAGCTGGCGCAACGTCTTTGCTACGTCAACGCCATGTTCCACTTCTTATCCGGTATCCCGCGGCTGATCTTCCTGACCGCGCCGCTGGCGTTCCTGCTCCTTCACGCTTATATCATCTACGCTCCTGCGCTGATGATTGCGCTGTTTGTTCTGCCGCACATGATCCACGCGAGCCTGACGAACTCGAAGATTCAGGGTAAATACCGCCACTCCTTCTGGAGTGAAATTTACGAAACGGTGCTGGCCTGGTACATCGCACCGCCGACGATGGTGGCGCTGATTAATCCGCATAAAGGTAAATTCAACGTCACCGCGAAGGGCGGTCTGGTGGAAGAGGAGTACGTCGACTGGGTGATCTCCCGTCCGTATATCTTCCTGGTGCTGCTGAATATTGTGGGCGTCATCGCCGGTATCTGGCGTTACTTCTATGGCCCGGAAAACGAGATCCTGACGGTATTCGTGAGTATGGCCTGGGTCTTCTACAACCTGATTATCCTCGGTGGCGCGGTGGCGGTATCTGTGGAGAGCAAACAGGTTCGCCGTGCGCATCGCGTGGAAATCTGCATGCCGGCGGCCATTGCCCGTGAAGATGGGCATCTTTTCTCCTGTACCGTACACGACTTCTCTGACGGTGGTCTGGGGATCAAAATCAACGGCCAGGCCAAGGTGCTGGAAGGGCAAAAAGTTAACCTGCTGCTTAAACGCGGCCAGCAGGAGTATGTCTTCCCGACACAGGTCGTTCGTGTGACGGGCGATGAAGTGGGTCTGCAGCTGATGCCGTTGACCAAAAAGCAACATATTGATTTTGTGCAGTGTACGTTTGCCCGCGCGGATACGTGGGCTCTCTGGCAGGACAGCTTCCCGGAAGATAAACCTCTGGAAAGCCTGCTGGATATTCTGAAGCTGGGGTTCCGTGGCTATCGTCACCTTGCAGAATTTGCCCCGTCGTCGGTGAAATTAATTTTCCGATCACTTACTTCGCTGGTTTCCTGGGTCGTGTCGTTCATTCCTCGTCGTCCTGGGCGGGATGAGGCGAAGCAGGCGGACCCGGTTATGGCTCAACAATGATGATAACGCGATGAAAACAAAACTTTCCTGGTTATGTGCAGTGGCAATGGGGATGAGTACCCTCCCCGCAACAATGGCTAACGCAGCTCCTGATAACGCAGCGGCAACGCCTGCGCCAACGGTGCCTGTCGTCGCGCAGGCAACCGATCCGGTTGTCACTGCGGCACCCGGCCAGACAGAAAACATCATTCCGAACCAGCCAACGGAGGGGAACACCCTGCCGGCAGGCAGCCAGGTCGTCGGACAGGTGATGCCGGGCGTCCGGGGAGCGAATGCCCCTGTCGTCGCGGAGAATGCCCCGTCACGGGACGTGAAGCTCACCTTCGCACAGATTGCGCCGCCTCCGGGCAGCATGGTGCTGCGCGGTATCAACCCGAACGGCGGCATTGAATTTGGCATGCGCAGCGACGAGGTCGTCTCTAATGCGGTGCTGAATCTTGAATATACGCCGTCGCCATCACTGTTGCCGACGCAGTCTCAGCTGAAGGTCTACCTGAATGATGAGCTGATGGACGTTCTGCCGGTCACGAAAGAGCAACTGGGTAAGAAAACGCAGGTTCAGGTGCCAATCAACCCACTGTTCATCACCGACTTTAACCGTATCCGCCTGGAGTTTGTCGGTCACTACCGCGATGTCTGCGAAAACCCTGCCAGCAACACGCTGTGGATGGACGTCGGGCGTAACTCCTCGCTGCAGATGACCTACCAGTCGCTGGCGCTGAAAAACGATCTCTCGGCTTTCCCGGTTCCGTTCTTTGATCCTCGGGATAACCGTCCGCTCACCCTGCCGGTGGTGTTTGCGGCGTCTCCGGACGTCACGGAACAGCTGGCGGCCACCATTGTGGCGTCCTGGTTTGGTTCTCGTGCGGGCTGGCGTGGCCAGAGCTTCCCGGCGATGTATGACAAACTGCCGGACCGAAATGCGATTGTCTTTGCGACCAACGCGAAACGTCCGGCCTTCCTGCGCGATCACCCGGACGTTAAAGCGCCGACCGTAGAGATGATGAGCCACCCGGACAATCCGTACGTGAAGCTGCTGGTGGTCTTTGGTCGTGACGATAAAGATCTGGTTCAGGCAGCAAAAGCGATTGCCCAGGGCAACATCCTGTTCCGTGGCAACAGCGTGGTGGTGGATGAGGTCAAGCCGCTGCTGGCGCGTAAACCTTATGATGCGCCAAACTGGGTGCGTACCGACCGTGCGGTCACCTTTGGCGAGCTGAAAACCTATGAAGAACAGCTGCAGGCGACGGGGCTTGAGCCTGCGCCGATCAGCCTGTCACTGAATCTGCCGCCGGATCTGTACCTGCTGCGTACCAACGGCATTGATATCAACCTCAACTACCGTTACACCGCGCCAGCCACGAAAGACAGCTCGCGCATGGATATCAGCCTGAACAACCAGTTCCTGCAGTCGTTCAGCCTGCAAAGCACGCAGGATACCAACCGCCTGATGCTTCGCCTGCCGGTGTTGCAGGGGCTGCTGGACGGTAAAACGGATGTCTCGATCCCGGCGCTGAAGCTTGGCGCGATCAACCAGCTGCGCTTTGATTTCCAGTACATGAACCCGATGCCTGGCGGCTCGGTGGAAAACTGCATTACCTTCCAGCCGGTTCAGAACCACGTGGTGATTGGCGATGAGTCGACCATCGACTTCTCGAAGTACTATCACTTCCTGGCGATGCCGGATCTGCGCGCCTTTGCCAATGCGGGCTTCCCGTTCAGCCGTATGGCCGATCTCTCTGAATCCATTGTTGTGATGCCAAAAACGCCAAACGAAGGGCAGGTGACTACCCTGCTGGACACCATGGCAACCGTGGGTGGTCAGACAGGATTACCGGCGATTAACGTCACGTTGACGGATGATGGTAGCCAGATTCAGAACAAAGACGCGGATATCATGGTAATCGGTACCATTCCGGACAAGCTGAAGGATGACAAACGCATCGATCTGCTGGTGAAAGCGGCCCAGTCCTGGGTCAACACGCCGCTGCGCCAGACTGAATTCCCGAGCATTATGCCGGATGTTAACGACCGTCAGGCCAGCGCGCAGACGACCGTAACGTCTCAGGGGGCAATGGCCGCGGTGGTGGGCTTCCAGTCACCTTACAACGACCAGCGTAGCGTGGTGGCTCTGCTGGCAGATAGCCCGCGCGGGTATGAACTGCTCAATACGGCCATGAACGACAGCGGTAAACGTGCTGCAATGTTCGGTTCCGTCTCCGTCATCCGTGAGTCGGGCGTGAATAGCCTGCGTGTTGGTGATGTGTACTACGTCGGCCATCTGCCGTGGTTCGAACGCCTGTGGTATGCGCTGTCTAACCATCCGGTTCTGCTGGCTATCCTGGCGGCGGTCAGTGTGGTCTTGCTGGCCTGGGTGCTGTGGCGTCTGCTGCGCATCATCAGTCGTCGTCGTCTGAACCCGGATGAGTAAGATGTGATGAACGCCGTTCGCTGGTGTGCATTCGCCGCGTTGATGCTGGCGGCGCTCCCTCTTCGCGCCGCCTGTACCTGGCCTGCCTGGGAGCAGTTTAAAAAGGATTACATCAGCGAGGGTGGGCGTGTCATTGATCCCAGTGACACGCGCAAAATTACGACTTCGGAAGGACAAAGCTACGCCCTGTTCTTTGCCCTGGCGGCGAACGATCGCAACGCGTTTGACCAGCTGCTGAGATGGACGCGCGATAATCTTGCCAGCGGCAATCTCGACGATCGTTTGCCGGCCTGGCTATGGGGCCAGAAAGACAACGCGAGCTGGGCGGTGATTGATAACAATTCCGCCTCCGACGCCGATGTCTGGATCGCCTGGTCACTGCTCGAAGCAGGCCGGCTGTGGAAACAGCCGGACTATACCCGCACGGGTAAGGCACTGCTTAAACGGATTGCCAGCGAGGAAGTGGTGAAGGTACCGGGGCTCGGCGCAATGCTGCTCCCGGGAAAAGTCGGTTTTGTCGATGAACACGCCTGGCGCTTTAACCCCAGCTATCTTCCTCCGCAACTCGCGCGTTACTTCACCCGCTTTGGTGCGCCGTGGACCCAGCTTCGTGAAACCAATCTGCGCCTGCTGATGGAGAGTGCGCCGAAAGGGTTTGCGCCGGACTGGGTGCAGTATCAGAAAAACAGAGGCTGGCACCTGCAGCAGGATAAATCGCTGGTGGGCGGCTACGATGCCATCCGTGTTTATCTCTGGGTAGGGATGATGAGTGATAAAGATCCTCAGAAAGCCCGGCTGCTGACGCGCTTCCAGCCAATGGCGGCCATGACGACCAGACAGGGTCTCCCGCCGGAGAAAGTGGATGTCGCGAGTGGAAAACCGACGGGAAATGGCCCGGTGGGGTTCTCCGCCGCCATGCTGCCTTTTTTACAACAGCGTGATGCCCAGGCGGTTCAACGCCAGCGCGTGGCAGACCATTTTCCCGATAACAACGCCTATTACAGCTATGTACTGACTCTCTTTGGACAAGGATGGGATCAGCATCGTTTTCGCTTCACCGCTAAAGGTGAATTAATACCGGATTGGGGCCAGGAATGCGCAAGTTCACAGTAAATCTACTCAGTTTATCGCTTGGCCTGGCGCTGATGCCGTGGGCCCAGGCCGCCAACTCCCCGCAGCAGCAACAGCTGCTGGAGCAGGTTCGGCTGGGCGAATCGACACAGCGTGAGGATTTGGTGCGTCAGTCGCTCTATCGTCTTGAGCTAATCGACCCAAACAACCCTGACGTGATTGCCGCGCGCTTTCGCTACCTGCTGCGTCAGGGCGATAATGCCGGTGCGCAAAAAGAGCTGGATCGTCTGAAAGGGATCGCGCCGGGTTCCAGTGCGTATCAGTCCTCTCGCAACACCATGCTGCTGTCCACCCCGGATGGCCGTCAGCAGTTACAGCAGGCGCGATTACTCGCCACAACGGGACATACGCAGGAGGCCATTGCCGCCTATGACAAGCTGTTCGACGGCAACCCACCGGGTGGCGACGTGGCGACAGAGTACTGGAATGTGGTGGCGAAAGATCCCGCCCGCCGCAATGCGGCCATTAACCAGCTGAAGAAAATTAACAGCAGCAGTCCGGGTAATACCCAGCTGCAGTCCACGCTGGCTCAACTGCTGTTCCAGACCGGACGTCGTGATGAAGGCTTTGCGGTGCTGCAGGAGATGGCCCGTTCCACCAATGGGCGCAGCCAGGCGTCGGATATGTGGTATGAGCAGATCAAAGACCAGCCTGTCAGCAACGCCAGCGTCACTGCGCTGCAAAAATACCTGAGCGTGTTCAGTGAAGGCGAGAGCGTAACGGCAGCACGTTCACAGCTTGAAGCGCAGCAGAAACAGCTCGCCGATCCGACTTTCCGTGCGAAAGCACAAGGCCTGGCGGCGGTGGATGCCGGGCAGGGGGATAAGGCGGTGGCGGATCTGCAAAAGGCGGTCAGCGCAAACCATGCCGACAGTGAAGCCGTTGGCGCGCTGGGCCAGGCATACTCACAGAAAGGCGACCGCGCTCGCGCGGTGGCCCAGTTTGAAAAGGCGATCGCCCTCGACCCGCAGAGTGATAACCGCGGCAAATGGGACAGCCTGTTGAAGGTTAACCGTTACTGGCTGCTGATCCAGCAGGGCGATGCGGCGCTGAAGGCGAATAACCCGGCGCAGGCGGAACGCTACTATCAGCAGGCGCGCAATATCGACAATACCGACAGTTATGCGGTGCTGGGGCTGGGAGATGCCGCGGCGGCGCGTAAAGATAACGCTGCAGCAGAGCGCTATTATCGCCAGGCGCTGCGTATGGACAGCGGCAACAGCAATGCGGTTCGTGGGCTGGCCAATATCTACCGCGCGCAGTCGCCGGAGAAGGCGTCGCAATTTATCCAGTCTCTCTCCGCCAGCCAGCGTCGCAGCATTGATGATATTGAACGCAGCCTGACCAACGAGCAGCTCTCCGCCGAGGCAGAACAGCTGGAGAACCAGGGGAAATACGCGCAGGCTGCCGACATTCAGCGCCGTCGTCTGGCGCTCTCTCCGGGCGACGTGTGGATAACCTACCGTTTGTCCCGCGATCTCTACAGCGCCGGCCAGCGCAGCCAGGCGGATACCCTGATGCGTCAGCTTGCCCGCCAGAAACCCACCGATCCGGATCAGGTGTATGCCAACGGGCTCTATCTTTCCGGAAACGATCAGGACCGGGCCGCGCTGGCGCATCTGGACACGCTGCCGCGCAGCCAGTGGAACGGCAATATCCAGGAGCTTGCCGACCGTCTGCAAAGCAATCAGGTGCTGGAAACCGCCAACCGCCTGCGCGACAGCGGCAAAGAGCAGGAGGCGGAAAACCTGCTTCGCCAGCAGCCAGCCTCCACCCGCATCGATCTCACGCTGGCGGACTGGGCACAGCAGCGTGGCGATCTGGACTCGGCGAAAACGACCTACAACGCCGTCCTGCAGCGTGAGCCGCAGAACGAAGACGCGATCCTCGGTCTGACCGAAATTTACAGCGCGCAAGGTAACAAGGATGCCGCCCGCGCGGAGCTGGCGAAGCTACCCGCTGCGCAAAATGGCCAGCCGCTGTCGCTCAATATGCAGCGCCGGATCGCGATGGCGCAGGCGGGTCTGGGTGACGCCGCAGCTGCAGAACAGACCTTCAACAAAATCATTCCGCAGGCTAAATCACAGCCAGCGTCGATGGAAAACGCGCTGGTGCTGCGTGATGCGGCACGTTTTCAGGCGCAAAACGGCCAGCCTCAGCAGGCGCTGGAGACCTATAAAGATGCCATGGTCTCCTCTGGCATCACCACCACCCGTCCGGCGGATAATGACAGCTTTACGCGCCTGACGCGTAACGATGAAAAAGATGACTGGCTGAAGCGCGGCGTGCGTAGCGATGCCGGAGATTTGTACCGTCAGCAGGATGTTAACGTCACGCTGCAGCATGATTACTGGGGCTCCAGCGGGACGGGGGGCTACTCCGACCTGAAAGCGCATACCACCATGCTGCAGGTTGATGCCCCGCTCTCGGACGGACGGATGTTCTTCCGCAGCGATCTGGTCAATATGGATGCCGGTTCGTTTGCTACCCGTAACGGCACCTACGATCCCAAGTGGGGGACCTGTGCCGAAACGCCGTGTAGCGGCAACACGCATCAGTCAGACAATGGCGCGAGCGTTGCCGTCGGCTGGCAGAACAAAACCTGGGCATGGGATATCGGTACCACGCCGATGGGCTTCGAGGTGGTCGATGTGGTCGGTGGGGTAAGCTACAGCAGCGACCTGGGTCCCGTGGGCTACACTGTTAACGCCCATCGTCGGCCGATTTCCAGCTCTCTGCTGGCCTTCGCCGGGCAAAAAGATACCAACACCGGCACTACCTGGGGCGGCGTGCGCGCCACCGGCGGTGGGGTGAGTATAAGCTACGACAAAGGCGAGGCGAACGGCATCTGGTCAAGCCTGAATGCGGAGACGCTGACGGGTAAAAATGTGGAGGATAACTGGCGCGTGCGCTGGATGACCGGTTACTACTACAAGCTCATTAATAAAAACAATGAGCGGCTTACCGTCGGTGTCTCTAACATGCTGTGGCACTACGACAAAGATCTGAGTGGCTATACTCTGGGCCAGGGCGGTTATTACAGCCCGCAGGAGTATGTCTCCTTCGCCCTGCCGGTGACCTGGCGTAAACGCACGGAGAACTGGTCCTGGGAACTGGGGGGATCTGTCTCCTGGTCGCACTCCAAAACCAATGACGAGCTGCGCTACCCGGACCAGAGTCTTATTCCAACCGATGAACCTGGCCGCTATACCGACCGGGGGGCGATGGAAACCGGCAGCAGCTCTTCAGGCACCGGTTATACCGCGCGGGCCATTATCGAACGTCGGGTGACCTCCAACTGGTTTGTTGGCCTGGGCGTGGATATTCAGGAAGCAAAAGACTATACCCCAAGCCATGCGCTGCTGTACGTACGCTACTCTGCCGCAGGCTGGCAGGGTGATATGGACTTACCGCCGCAGCCGCTCATTCCTTACGCGGACTGGTAATCGGATTTTACTTAATCCATTTGTAAGTCTCTCTTAAAAGTGCAGCAATCGGGTATACTCAGGCGCGCCAGGTTTACACCCTGGTGCGCCCTGCGCTTCGAGTTCTGTGGAGAGTCATTTTGCGTGTCAGCCGTTCCTTAACGATCAAACAGATGGCGATGGTGTCTGCCGTCACAATGCTGTTTGTACTGCTATTTTGCGTAATTTTGCTGTTTCATTCCGTGCAGCAGAATCGCTATAACACGGCTTCGCAATTAGAAAGTATTGCCCGCTCGGTGCGCGGCCCGCTCTCAGCCTCGATCCTGAAAGGCGATATTCCCGAAGCGGAAACCATTTTAAAACGCATCCAGCCTGCAGGCGTAGTCAGCCGCGCAGACGTGGTGCTGCCTAACCAGTTCCAGGCGCTGCGGATGAGCTTTATCCCTGAGCGTCCTGTCCCGATGATGGTGATGCGCCTGTTTGAACTGCCGGTACAAATCTCGCTCCCCATTTACTCGCTTGAGCGTCCTGCCAACCCGCAGCCGCTAGCCTATCTCGTCCTGCAGGCGGACTCGTACCGCATGTATAAATTCGTCATGAGCTGGTTTGTCACGTTAGTGACCACTTGCTTACTTATGACGCTGATCCTCAGCGTGGCGCTGACCTGGTGCATTAACCGGCTGATCGTGCATCCGCTGCGGCGTATCGCCCGGGAGCTGAACACCCTTTCCCCACAGGACCAGATGGGCCATCAGCTTGAGCTGCCGCGCCTTCATCATGACGATGAGATCGGCATGCTGGTGCGTAGCTACAACCTTAACCAGCAACGCATCCAGCGTCAGCAGGATGAACTGAACAGTAGCGCCACCCGCTTCCCGGTGTCGGAGCTCCCCAATAAAGCGTTTCTGATGGCAATGCTGGAGCAGACCGTCGCTCGCCAGCAGACTACGGCGTTGATGGTCATCGCCTGTGAAACCCTGCAGGACACGGCGGGCGTGCTCAAGGAGAGCCAGCGCGAGATGCTGCTGCTTACCCTGGTGGAAAAGGTGAAATCTGTGCTTGCGCCACGCATGGTGCTGACCCAGGTGAGCGGGTATGACCTGGTGGTGATTGCAAACGGGGTGAAAGAGCCGTGGCATGCAATCACATTAGGTCAGCAAGTACTCACTGTCATTAATGAGCGGCTCCCCATTCAGGGTATCCAGCTTCGTCCGAGCGCCAGCATCGGAATTGCCATGTACTATGGCGATCTGACCGCGGAACAGCTTTATCGCCGCGCCTTTTCGGCGGCGTTCACCGCCCGTCGCAAAGGCAAAAACCAGATCCAGTTCTTCGACCCGGAGCAGATGGAAAAGGCGCAGCAGCGCCTGACGGAAGAGAGCGATATTCTGACCGCGCTGGATAACCGCCAGTTTGCCCTCTGGCTCCAGCCGCAGGTGGATTTGCACACGGGAGACGTGAAAAGCGCCGAGGCGCTATTGCGGATGAAACAGCCGGATGGCTCATGGGAGTTACCGGAAGGACTGATTGAGCGCATTGAATCCTGCGGTCTGATGGTAACTATCGGATACTGGGTGCTGGAAGAGACCTGCCGTCAGCTTGCCGCCTGGCAGGAGCGCGGCGTGACGTTGCCGCTGTCGGTCAATTTGTCCGCCCTGCAGCTGAAGCACCCGACCATGGTTTCAGAGATGCTGGAGCTTATCCACCGTTACCGCATCAAACCGGATACCCTGACCCTGGAAGTGACAGAGAGTCGGCATATAGACGACCCCAATGAAGCCGTCGCCATTCTGAAGCCGCTGCGTCATGCCGGCATTCGCATTGCGCTGGATGATTTTGGCATGGGTTACGCCGGGCTGCGTCAGCTTCAGCACATGAAAACCCTGCCGGTGGATGTGCTGAAAATTGACAAAGCGTTTGTCGACGGTCTGCCGGGCGACAGCAGCATGGTGCAGGCGATTATCCATATGGCGCGCAGTCTCAACCTGCATCTTATTGCGGAGGGGATTGAAACCGAAGCGCAACGCAGCTGGCTGGCTGAGGCGGGCGTGGAGAGTGGGCAGGGTTTCCTTTTTGCCCCAGCGGTTCCCGCGGATGTCTTTGAAGAACGTTACCTTTCTGGCGCTGGCCATCACGCAAAAGTGTAATTTTGTTGCTGGCTTGTGCGAGCCAGCTCAAAGTTCTTAACATTTGTGTTTCAAATTTGAACTGAGTTTATTTCTGTCCTGTTATGTGGGTGTTATTTTAAAGCCGCAGGTTAACCATAACCTTACAAAACCTGTGGTTTTTCTTCCCAAGGACACCTTATGAAAACCTCACTCTTCAAAAGTCTTTATTTCCAGGTCCTGACAGCCATCGCCATCGGTATTCTGCTGGGTCACTATTACCCTGAACTGGGCGCACAAATGAAACCGCTTGGCGACGCGTTCGTTAAGCTCATCAAAATGGTCATCGCCCCGGTGATCTTCTGTACGGTCGTGACGGGCATCGCGGGCATGGAAAGCATGAAGGCGGTTGGCCGTACCGGTGCCGTAGCGCTGCTCTATTTTGAAGTGGTCAGTACGCTGGCGCTGATTATTGGTCTGATCATCGTCAACGTGGTGCAGCCAGGCGCGGGTATGAACGTCGACCCGTCGACGCTGGATGCGAAAGCCGTCGCGGTTTACGCCGAGCAGGCGAAGGATCAGGGTGTGGTCGCCTTCCTGCTGGACGTCATTCCTGGCAGCGTAATTGGCGCGTTTGCCAGCGGTAATATCCTGCAGGTCCTGCTCTTCGCCGTGCTGTTTGGTTTTGCCCTCCACCGTCTGGGCAGCAAAGGCCAGCTCATCTTTAACGTCATTGAAAGTTTCTCGCAGGTGATCTTCGGCATCATCAATATGATCATGCGTCTGGCGCCGATTGGGGCCTTCGGTGCGATGGCCTTCACCATCGGTAAGTACGGCGTCGGTACGCTGGTGCAACTGGGGCAGCTGATTATCTGCTTCTATATCACCTGTATCCTTTTCGTGGTGGTGGTCCTGGGCTCCATCGCCCGTGCGACAGGTTTCAACATCTTCAAATTTATCCGTTACATCCGCGAAGAGCTGCTGATTGTTCTGGGGACCTCCTCTTCAGAATCGGCGCTGCCGCGTATGCTCGATAAGATGGAAAAACTGGGATGCCGTAAATCGGTGGTGGGGCTGGTGATCCCGACGGGTTACTCTTTCAACCTGGATGGCACCTCGATCTACCTGACGATGGCAGCGGTGTTTATCGCCCAGGCGACCAACAGCCATATGGATATTGTCCATCAGATTACCCTGCTGGTGGTGCTCCTGCTCTCTTCTAAAGGGGCGGCTGGCGTGACGGGCAGTGGCTTTATCGTGCTGGCGGCGACGATTTCCGCGGTGGGTCACCTGCCGGTGGCGGGTCTGGCGTTGATTCTCGGGATTGACCGCTTCATGTCAGAGGCGCGTGCCCTGACCAACCTGGTGGGTAACGGCGTGGCTACGGTGGTAGTGGCGAAATGGGTCAAAGAGCTGGATCACAAAAAGCTCGACGATACCCTGAACAATCGTTCATCGGACAGCAAAAATCCTGGTTTATCCTCTTAATCTTGTCACAAATGCCCGTATTCCCTTGTCGGGATGCGGGCTCCTGCGCATAATAACTGTTCGTACCTGTCATAATTCGACAAGATTTTTTTGGGTATATTTCACTTCTGACCGTGACGTTTTGCCGAATGCGCGGTCTAATCGACGTGTTTTCATCGTCATCTTTAAGAGTGAGGCGCGTCGCGAGGCACTCTTTTTTAACCAGGAATGTTGATCAGGGGTTCACATGCAGGGCACAAAAATTCGACTCTTAACCGGCGGTTTGCTGATGATGGCAGCAGCCAGTTATGTGCAGGCAGATGCGCTCCAGCCAGACCCGGCCTGGCAACAAGGAACATTAGCGAACGGTTTTCAGTGGCAGGTGTTAGCCACGCCGCAGCGTCCCAGCGATCGTATTGAAATCCGTCTGTCCATTAATACCGGTTCCCTTACGGAAAGCACTCAGCAAACCGGTTTTAGCCATTTTATTCCCCGGCTGGCGCTTACTCAGAGCGGCAGCTTGCAGGCTGTTCAGGTGCGTTCGCTTTGGCAACAGGCCATCGATCCGAAACGCCCACTCCCACCGGCTGTTGTCTCGTATGACTACACCATGTTTAACCTGAGCCTGCCTAATAACCGTAACGATCTGCTTAAAGAAGCCCTCACTTATCTCTCCGATGCCTCTGGCAATCTGGCGATTACGCCGGACACCGTCAACTATGCGTTGAGCAACAGCGACATGGTGGCGACCTGGCCTGGTGATACCAAAGAGGGCTGGTGGCGTTACCGCCTGAAAGGTTCCGCATTACTGGGGCACGATCCGGCTGAACCGCTGAAACAGCCGGTAGACGTCGAACAGGTTAAATCCTTCTACCAGAAATGGTACACCCCGGACGCGATGACGCTGATCGTGGTGGGTAACGTGGACAGCCGCGCAGTGGTTGAGCAGATCAACAAAGCGTTTGGCGATTTGAAAGGCAAGCGTGAATCACCGGCCCCGGTGCCGACTCTCTCTCCGCTGCGTGCAGAGCCTGTCAGCATCATGACGGACACCGTGCGTCAGGACAGACTCTCCGTGATGTGGGATAACGCCTGGCAGCCCATCCGTGAGTCCGCGGCGCTGTTGCGCTACTGGCGTGCCGATCTGGCCCGAGAAGCGCTGTTCTGGCATGTTCAGCAGACGCTCAGTAAGAACAACGTGAAGAATATCGGTCTTGGCTTTGACTGCCGCGTGCTGTTCCAGCGTGCGCAATGCGCCATTAACGTTGAATCACCGGGCGACAAGCTGAATGCAAATCTGGGCGTGGTCGCGAAAGAGCTGGCAAAAGTGCGTAAAGAGGGGCTTCCTGAAGAGGAGTTCAATGCTCTCGTGGCGCAGAAAAAACTGGAGCTGCAGAAGCTGTTTGCGACTTACGCTCGCGCCGATACCGACATTCTGATCAGCCAGCGTATTCGCTCTCTGCAGAACCAGGTGGTGGACATTGCGCCGGAACAGTACCAGAAGCTTCGTCAGGACTTCCTGAACGGTCTGACCGTCGAGATGCTCAATCAGGACCTCCGTCAGCAGCTGTCGCAGGATATGGCGTTGATCCTCCTGCAACCGAAAGGCGAGCCGGAATATGACATGAAGGAACTGCAGACAACCTGGGATTCCATTATGGCTACCGCGCCGCAGCCAGCGCAGGCCGCGACGGCGGATGATTTACACCCGGATGCGACGGATATTCCGCAGGGGCAGTAATCCCCTCACCCCGGCCCTCTCCCCAAAGGGGAGAGGGTGTTCATCGTTCCCTCTCCCCTTTGGGGAGAGGGTTAGGGTGAGGGGCAGGCATCGCCTCACGCGGAATAATCGCCCCGCGATACTGAATGACGGTGCTGGCCGTCAGGTGCCCACGCTGTGCTGCCGCTTCCGGCGTGCCGCCCGTCAGACGCACCGCCAGATACCCCGCGCTGAATGAATCACCCGCCGCCGTGGTATCAATCACGTTCTCTCTGGCAAGCTTCACCGCCGGGACGTCAACCACCGCTTCCCCCGTGATCGCCACCAGACACGACTCCGCACCGCGCTTAATCACCACTTCATTCACGCCCGCCGCCTGCGTGCGCGCAATCACGTCCTCTACCGGTTTTTCTCCCCACAGGGCGTCTTCATCGTCGAGGGTCAGGAAGGCGATGTCGGTGCATTGCAGCATCTGCTGATAGACCTGCTGCGTCTCTTCGCGGCTGGTCCACAGGCGTGGACGGTAGTTGTTATCGAAAATCACCTTCCCGCCGTTGGCGCGGCACTCGCGCAGCAACGACAGTAGTTTTTCGCGGCTGGACGGGCTCAGAATAGCCAGGCTAATCCCGCTCAGATAGAGGTAGTCAAACGTCGCCAGCGTTTCGCAAAGGGCGGCGGCGCCGTCGCTCTCCAGCCAGTATTTCGCCGCGGCTTCATTTCGCCAGTAGTAGAACGTGCGCTCGCCGGTCTCGTCGGTCTCAATGTAATACAAACCCGGCAGGCGGTTTTCCATACGCTGGATCAGTGAGGTATCAATATGTTCACTCTGCCAGGCCTCCAGCATCTGCTGGCTGAAGCTGTCCGTCCCCAGGGCGGTAACGTAGTTCACGGTGAGCGCCTCAGGCGCAACCTGACGGGCAATATAAACGGCGGTGTTTAACGTATCGCCACCAAATCCGCGGCTGACGTCCGCGCCTTTTTGGGACAGCTCAATCATGCATTCGCCAATCACGGCAATTTTTTTAGACATAGTCGTGAACCTGAACAGAGTAATTTTCGCTAGTGTGCGCTGGGTGAATTAACAGGTCAACTATATTAAAACAACGTTCCATTATTTTATTTGAGCCAGCGCGTGTTCCTGCTCATTGCTGTCATCTTAATTTCATTTTCCGGGTTAATTGAACATAAAGTTCTCAATTGCCGCGCCGATAATCCTGTGACGAGTCCAGAAAGGCCATCCCAACAACAGGACATCTGAAATGAAGTCAGAGCAGGTTATCCAGCGGCTGAGCACTACGCCTGAGGCAAGTATTGAGAACTTGCAGGAGCATCGCTACTGGCTGCAATGTGAGCGCGCGTACACCTATCAGCCGATCTACCGAACGGATGGCCGACTGATGGCCATTGAAATATTGACCGTGGTGACGCACCCCTCAAACCCTACTCAGCGTATTGCACCGGATCGCTACTTTGCCGAAGTGGCCGTTCGCCAGCGTCTGGATGTGCTGGAAGAGCAGCTCCGAATGCTGGCGACGAAGCAGACCTTTTTCGAGCAGCACGATATCCTCGCCTCGGTCAACGTTGATGGCCCGACTCTGCTGGCGCTGCGTCAGAATGCGAAATTGCAGGAGCTGATCGCCACCCTGCCGTGGATGCGCTTTGAGCTGGTGGAGCATGTCCGCCTGCCGCAGGACTCCTCGTTTGCGTCGATGTGCGAATTTGGCCCGCTGTGGCTGGATGATTTTGGCACCGGCATGGCGAACTTCTCCGCCCTGAGTGAAGTGCGCTACGACTACATTAAAGTGGCTCGCGATCTGTTTATTATGCTGCGCCAGACCCCGGAAGGGCGGAATCTGTTTACGCTGTTATTACAGCTGATGAACCGCTATTGCCAGGGCGTGATTGTTGAAGGTGTGGAAACCCTGGAAGAGTGGCGTGATGTGCAAAACTCTCCCGCCGCGGCGGCGCAAGGCTATTTCCTCTCTCGCCCGGTACCCATGGATCGCCTCGATAGCGTGATAACGACCCTCTGATAAGCCCGCTTCCCTTTGTCTGGACTATAGTTTTACAGGACAGGTCATCAGGAAAGGGGATAAAAATGACGAAAACAACCAGGGTAATCTCCTGGACCGCAGGGATTTTCTTGTTGTTGATTGTGGTCGTCGTCATCATTATTGCGACGTTTGACTGGAACCGCCTTAAGCCGACCATCAACCAGAAAGTCTCAACCGAGCTGAATCGCCCCTTCGCTATACGCGGTGATTTAGGGGTAGTGTGGGAGCGTCAGAAGGAGGAGCCCGGCTGGCGAAGCTGGATCCCCTGGCCACATGTCCACGCCGATGACATCATTCTCGGCAACCCGCCCGATATCCCGGAAGTGACCATGGTTCACCTCCCTCGCGTTGAAGCTACGCTGGCTCCGCTCGCGCTCTTCACCAAAACGGTCTATTTGCCGTGGATCAAGCTGCAGCAGCCCGATGCGCGCCTGATCCGTCTCTCTGAAAAAAACAACAACTGGACCTTTAACCTTGCCAGCGACGGCGAAAAAGATCCGCATGCCCGGCCCTCGTCCTGGTCATTCCGTCTCGACAATATTCTCTTCGATCGCGGACGGATCGCCATCGACGATAAAGTCAGCAAGGCGGATGTGGAGATCCTGGTAGATCCGCTTGGCAAGCCGCTGCCCTTTAGCGAGGTGACGGGCACGAAAGCCAAAGGCGACACCGCAAGCGTAGGGGATTACGTCTTCGGCCTGACGGCAAAAGAGCGCTACAACGGCCAGCCGCTGAGCGGAAAAGGCAAAATGGGCGGTATGCTGGCGCTCCGCAGTGAGGGTACGCCGTTCCCGGTGCAGGCGGATTTCCGCTCCGGGAACACCCGTGTGGCGTTTGTGGGGACGGTCAACGACCCGATGAATATGGGCGGCGTCGATCTTCAGCTCAAATTTGCCGGTGATTCGCTGGGTGAGTTGTATGAACTGACCGGCGTACTGCTCCCGGATACCCCGCCGTTCGAAACGGACGGGCACCTGGTCGCCAAAATCGACAGCGAAAAGTCCTCTGTTTTTAACTACCGGGATTTTAACGGCCGCATCGGCGACAGCGACATCCACGGTTCGCTGACCTACACCACCGGGAAACCGCGCCCCAAACTGGAGGGGGATGTCGAGTCCCGTCAGCTGCGACTCGCCGACCTGGGTCCGCTGATCGGCGTCGATTCCGGCAAAGGGACGAAGTCAAAAGAGGTGAAGAAAGATCTCCAGCCAGCCGGGAAAGTACTGCCCTATGACCGCTTTGAGACGGATAAGTGGGATGTGATGGACGCGGACGTGCGTTTCAAAGGCAGAAAAATTGAGCACGGCAGCACGCTGCCAATCAGCAATCTTTCGACCCATATCCTCCTTAAAAATGCTGACCTGCGCCTGCAGCCGCTGAAGTTTGGTATGGCGGGTGGGACCATCTCGTCGAACATTCACCTCGAAGGCGATAAAAAGCCGATGCAGGGGCGAGCCGATATTCAGGCCCGCAGGCTCAAGCTGAAAGAGCTGATGCCCGATGTGGAGCTGATGCAGAAAACCCTCGGTGAAATGAATGGCGATGCCGACATACGCGGCGTGGGGAACTCCGTGGCGGCGCTGCTGGGAAGCAGTAACGGTAACCTCAAGCTGCTGATGAACGACGGGCTGGTGAGCCGCAACCTGATGGAGATCCTCGGGCTGAACGTCGGGAACTATATCATCGGGCAAATCTTCGGTGACGATGAGGTGCGGGTGAACTGTGCGGCGGCCAACCTGGACCTGGTGAACGGCGTGGCGCGTCCGCAGATTTTTGCCTTTGACACGGAAAACGCGGTGATCAACGTGACCGGCACCGCCAGCATGGCCTCGGAGCAGCTTGATTTGACCATTGACCCGGAAAGTAAGGGGATCCGTATCATCACCTTGCGTTCGCCGCTGTATGTGCGCGGCACTTTCAAAAACCCGCAGGCGGGGGTGAAGCCCGGACCGTTGATTGCACGCGGCGCGGTGGCCGCAGCCCTCGCGACGCTGGTCACCCCAGCCGCAGCGCTGCTGGCGTTGATTTCACCGTCAGAAGGGGAAGCGAATCAGTGCCGGAATATTTTGTCGCAGATGAAGAAGTAGCTCCCGTTCTCCCTCTCCCTGTGGGAGAGGGTCGGGGTGAGGGCATCAGGCCGCAGTCAATGACAGATTCTGTAGGCCGGGTAAGGCGGAGCCGCCACCCGGCATTAGCTTACAAAGCCTGATGCTTAGTCTCGTGGGTCAGCAGCAGCGCAATCAGCGTCAGCGCCGCCATGGCCGCAAGATAGACGCCCACATAGAACAGGCCATAATTCGCCTGCAGCCAGGTGGCGATATATGGCGCAACGGACGCGCCCAGAATAGACGAGACGTTATAGGAGAACGACGCGCCGGTATAACGCACTTCCGTCGGGAACAGCTCCGGCAGCAGCGCGCCCATCGGACCGAAGGTCAGCCCCATCAGGCTCAGGCCAATCAGCAGGTAGGCCATCACCAGCGCCGGACTACCTGAGCCCAGCAGCGGCGGGAAGACAAACAGGGCAAACAGAATAATGAGCGTGGTGATCGTAATCATGCTCGCACGGCGACCAAACTTATCCGCCAGCAGACCCGCAATCGGTACCATCACGCCAAACCCAATGACCGCCATCATCAGCATCCACAGCACTTCGTTACGCGGCAGCCCCAGCCCAACCGGCGCGGCGGCGGTACTGAAAGTCATGGAGTAAACCGTCATGATGTAGAACAGCGTGTAGGTGGCCAGCATGATAAACGTGCCCAGCACGGTCACGCGGACGTGTTTAGTCAGCAGTGTACCCAGCGGCACTTTCACCTGTTTTTTCGCCGCGGCGACTTTCGCGAACACCGGCGTTTCGTGCAGAGAGACGCGGACATACAGGCCAATCAGCACCAGTACGGCGGAGAACACAAACGGGATACGCCAGCCCCAGCTCATGAACTGTTCATCCGTCAGCAGCCAGGAGAGCAGCAGGAACGTCCCGTTCGCAAAGAAGAAGCCAATCGGTGCGCCAAGCTGCGGGAAGGAGCCATACAGCGCGCGTTTACGCGCCGGAGCGTTCTCGGTCGCCAGCAGCGCCGCGCCACCCCATTCACCGCCCAGGCCCAGACCCTGACCAAAACGTGCCAGCGCCAGCAGGACCGGCGCCAGAATGCCGATGGTCTCATAGGTCGGCAGCAGGCCGATGGCGACGGTGGAGATCCCCATCGTCAGCAGCGAGGCCACCAGCGTCACTTTACGTCCAATGCGATCGCCAAAGTGTCCAAACAGCGCCGAGCCAATCGGACGCGCCACAAACGCGATGGCAAAGGTCGCCAGAGACTGTAGCGTGGCCGCCGTCGGGTCTCCCTGCGGGAAGAAAATATGCGGGAAGACGATAACCGCGGCGGTGGCGTAAATATAGAAGTCGAAGAACTCAATGGCGGTGCCAATCAGCGAGGCGACGACGACTTTATTGCGCGAGTTTACCGGAACGTTTTCCGTTCCTGAGTCGAGTGTGGTGGCTGTTGCTTGCATAATATTTTCTTATTTTTGTCGAACGAAAGGCCATATTACGCACAGCAAAAGCGACATTTCAATCTGTAACAAAGCCGCGGGCTGGTGATAAAAGCAACAAAAAGCGGATAATTTTCAGACCAGCCAAATCACGTCTATGAAATGCTTCACAGTTTTTAAATATCAGTCAATAACACTGGTTTTTGGTTAAATAAAAGTTACGGTCTGGATTTATATGCTGAAATGATGAATCGGGCTGAAATTTCAGCCCGGAAGAAGGGTTAGCGGTGCGTTTTTCCCGGCATCCGCGGGTCATCTTTATACTCGGCGGTGGCAATCCACGCTGCACAGAACAAGGTCAGACGGGCGAAGAAATAGAAGAACGCCATCAGGCCCAGCACCGAGCCAAACGCCGCGCCAGACGGGGATTTCACCAGCGATGGCAGGGTGTAAGTCATCACAATTTTGATGACTTCAAAGCCGATCGCCGCAATCAACGTGCCGCGGATCAGCGCCTTCTTACGCGGGCGATGGCGCGGCAAACGCCAGAAGATCCAGAAGAACAGCAGGTAGTTGGCGAAGATGGAGATGGCCAGCCCAATGCCACGCCAGGCGGGTTTCAGCCATTCGATATAATCAAGATAGAGCGCGGAGATAATCATCTGCTGCGCCGAGCCCGCCACCGAGGTAATGGAGAGCGTCACGATGAGTGCGACCAGCAGGCCAATCAGCGAAACAAAGTCGCGGAGATACTTCACCCAAATCTTCTCCTGATCCTGCGGCTTACGCTCCCAGACATCGCGCGACTGAGCGCGAATGGCCTCGCGCAGGTTGCCCATCCAGTTTACGCCGGAGTAAAGGGCGATCAGCAAACCGACGATGCCGACCGTGGTACGCTGCTGAACAGCGGTATTGATGGTGCTTTTAAGCGTGCTGGCCAGGGTCGGGTCACTGACGTTATTCAGGATCTTCGTGAAGATATCCTGCAGCAGCGTCGGGTGTGAGGCGAGCACAAACCCGGCCGCCGCAAACGACACCATCAGGATCGGAATCATCGACAGGAAGGAAAAATAGGTGATGGCGGCACCAAACTGGTTCCCCATGCGGTCATTAAAACGCTCAGTTGCGCGTATCAGATGCGCCACCATGGGAAACTGCTGGATTCTTGCGGCGATGCCGGTGACGGTTCCCAGCGCCTTGCTGACGGTGCCAGGTGCTTTGGCCTCTTCTGGCCCGGTTTCCATCTTCCTGATGGGATCATACTCTAATTGTTGGGTGGGTCGTTGCGGGTTGTTTTCCGGCGTCACGCGTCTTTTCCTTTTCGTTTGGCTGGATGTTATTGAATTATAGCTTGCGACTAATCCACGTAAGCTTTTGTGAGTTCAGTAAGCCACTCCATAAACAGATGTACACGGCGGGAGAGGTTGCGGCGGTGGGGATAAATCAGCGAGACCGGCATCGGTTCAGCCCGGTACTGCGGGAGGATCTCGATAAGCTTCTTCGCCCGCAGAGAATCACGCACCCCGACGCGCGGGACCTGAATAATCCCCAGCCCGGCCAGACAGGCCGCCTGGTAGGTTTCTGTACTGTTAACGGTTAATACCCCGCCCGTTTTAATCCACTGGGTGCTACTGCCGTTATAAAACTCAAAGCCCTGCGGGCGGGTTCCCAGCATCGCAGCGTAGTGAATCACCGCATGGGAGCCTAAATCATCCAGCGTTTCCGGATAGCCGAAACGCGCCAGATAATCCGGGCTGGCGCAGTTAATCACCGACAGCTTGCCCAGCGGACGGGCGATCAGCCCCGAATCCTTCAGCGTGCCCACACGCACCACGCAGTCAAACCCTTCACGGATCACATCCACCAGCCGATCGCTGCTGCTAAGCTCCAGTTCGATACCCGGGTACTGCTGCAGAAATGTCGGCAGTTTAGGGATGACTAAATTTCGTGCAACGCCGACGGGCATATCCACGCGCAGCCGTCCGCTGATGCTGGAGGGATCGTGCTGAAACATACCGTCCAGTTCATCGAGGTTCGCCAGCAGATCTTTTGCCCGTTCGTAATAGACCATGCCGTCCTGCGTCAGGCTGACGCGGCGCGTGGTGCGGTGCAAAAGCTGGGTGCCAAGCCGGTTTTCCAGGGCCTGAATTTGTCGTGAAACGCTGCCTTTCGGCAGCGTTAACGTTTCTGCCGCGCGGGAAAAACTCTCCAGTTCCGCGACGCGAACAAACAACTGCATTGCGTGAATTTTATCCATAGCTGCCGCTCATTGTTGTTGCAGATGAAACAGTGAAGCGTTCTTTGCTGTCTTTATTGATCTTCTATCACCTAATAAGCTCTTTCTCAATCTCCCTAACAGCCAAAACGAGGTTTATGATGACTGAACGTATCGCATTAGTGACTGGTGGTAGCCGCGGTCTGGGTAAAAACGCCGCCCTGAAGCTGGCAGCAGACGGAACAGGAATTATCCTGACTTACCATCGCAATCAGCAGGACGCACTGGATGTTGTGCGCGAAATTCAGGAAAAAGGGGTCAACGCGGCGGCATTGCAGCTCAACGTCGGGGATATCGCCAGTTTCGACGCGTTTGCCCTGCAGTTACAGCAAATCCTTAAGTCTGTCTGGCAGCGTGAACGTTTTGATTATTTATTAAACAATGCCGGAACGGGTTTATTCACGCCGTATGCCGAGACGACGGAAGCCCAGTTCGATGAGGCGTTGAATATCCACTTTAAAGGACCGTTTTTCCTGACCCAGCGTCTTCTGCCCTTGCTGAACGATGGCGGGCGGATCCTCAACGTCTCCAGCGGGCTGGCTCGTTTTACTCAGCCAGGGGCCGGAACCTATGCGGCGATGAAAGGGGCGATGGAAGTGCTCACCCGCTATCAGGCGAAAGAGTTGGGGGCGCGGGGGATCTCCGTCAATATCATTGCGCCAGGGGCGATCGAGACGGATTTTGGTGGCGGAAGTGTGCGCGACAACGCCCAGCTGAATCAGACGTTGGCTTCGCAAACGGCGCTGGGCCGGGTTGGCCTGCCCGATGATATTGGCGATGCCATTGCGGCGCTGCTGAGCGATAAACTGGGCTGGATGAATGCACAACGTATTGAAGTGTCTGGCGGGATGTTCCTGTAATACGCCGCCTTAAGGGGACGGACCCCCTTAAGGAAATCCTTAAGTAAAGTGTGTCAGGATACGGCAGATATAAATACCCCTGGCGATTTTGTAACCGCTCCGTTCATTGAGTTTTTTCTCAAATCCCCCCTCTGTAGAATCCCCCTTCGCTATTCTCAGAGGGAGAAAAACGATGCGAGTAATCATGTTTGACAGGCAGTCACTATTTATTCATGGAGCGATACACAGTCTGCGGACGTTAATTCCGGAAATAAATATCACTGGAACCTGTCAGGCAGAAGATTTATGGGCGCAGATGTCCGCGTCGCCGTCTGCTATTGTCCTGATTGACGGTAATTTAATTCAGGATGAGGGATGTGGTGTGCTGGATGACATCCTGCATCGCTTGCCGACGATACGCGTGATCATGGTTCTGGCGAAAAAAGAGGCCAGATGGGTTGAACAATTGCGCCAGCGAAACATCATGGCCATTATTCCCCGCACTGCCAGCCCCGAGCGCTTTTCCGCCGTACTGGACTCGGTGTCCAGAGGGATGGTCTGCTTTCCCGGAGAGTGGGTCAGAAAGCCGTCGTCGCCACAGGCGTTACTGGCATTAAGTGAACGCCAGCGCGAAGTGCTGAAACTGCTGGCGGCGGGGGAGTCAAACAAAGAGATTGGGCGCAACCTCAACATCAGTGCGGCCACGGTAAAAGCGCATCTGGAGGCGCTTTTCCGGCGGCTGGACGTTAAAAACAGAACTCAGGCTGCGATGTACTACACCCGGGCGACGGCCTGAAAAATCGCTTCCGGCAGCGAAGGTATCTCTCCGAAGCTGAACATCATCATCACCAGCGTGTCATGCTGCTGTTGGGTTAATGGACGTGTCACATTTTCCCGCAGCAGCGCCTCGCACAAGCGAATGTCCTCGTGAAGCAGCGCGTCGGCCTCCAGCGGAGTGACAGGACCGTGAAACTGCTCCCGATCGCGGATAACGTGGCCGTAGCCGATAACCCATAATCCATGTTCGTCACGATATTTCTCCAGAGAAAGCCCCTGATGCTTTTTTATTAATTCAATGGCGGCAGAAGATATTTCCAGCGTAAGACCGTTCATATTCGTTTCCTCTCAAGAGGCGACACTGTAGAGGAAACGATTTACGATAAATATCCGCCAAATGGCTGTTGATCAGGAATTGTTGTTCAGATATTCCTGCCGTAATAAACCAAATAACCAGTCATTCTGCCAGCGCCCCGCCAGGTAATAGCTCTCGCGTAATTCGCCTTCGAGGCGAAACCGGGCTTTTTCCAGCAGACGTCTTGAGGCGACATTCCCGGCGGTAACGGTGGCGGTGAGTCGGCGTATGCCGCCCTCTTCAAAGGCATAGCGGCAGAGCGCCTGCAGGGATTCGAAGCCGTAGCCTTTTCCCTGCGCCTCGGGTGCGAAAAGAAAACCGACTTCTGCGCAATCCTCCTCCCGATGAATATAGCCGGTGACGCCCAGCGGAACCCGGGTGAGGGCATCACGGACGACGAGACACAGCCAGTGCGCGCTGCCCGGCGTCCAGGGCGTCAGGCGGGCCTCAAACGCGGCGCGGATGTCCGCGACGGGGCGGTCTTCCGCCACAAAGCGCATAACGTCGGGATGTTGCTGTAACGCCAGAAAAAAGGGCCAGTCCTGTTCCTTCAGGGGCGAATAGTGAAGGCGAGGGGTAATTAAAACCGGCATTCAGATTCTCCTGACATTTTTAAATGATTTTAGGGTTGTCACTTTATTTAAACAGAAAGTCAGGTATGGTTAACCTCGTATAAATAAAAAGAAAAACGGCCTTCACGTGCCCATTCGGATGTCTTCGTTGTCACTTAAGGAAAATAATGACTCTCAGCACATCACATCATATTCGCGAACAGTTCGAACACTGTCTGGCAGTCATTCGCCATGCGTCGGTGGAAATTTTGCTTCTTCTGAATGTACATGCTTCGGAGGGTAAAGATCCACGCTGGTTTCTGGAGCAGCTCGACAGCGCGCGCTTAGCCCAGGGCGGCTGGGGTGCCGTGGCGAAGAAGCTCAACCTGAATGATGCCGAGATGTCGGAATTTACCCTCCAGCTGCGCCTGTTACAGCAGCGGGTGCCGCAGTATGAAAGCGGGCAGGATGTGAGTGAAAACCAGCTGATTGCGGCGATGCGATTTGTGACCGCGCTGGAACATCTCCGCCTGCAGCAGCCGCTGTTGACCTACAGCACGGAGCTGGCACCGGGCAGCGAACTTCAGCAGCAGCAGGCGCAAAAACAGGTGCGTGCGATAGAGCTGATGTTAAAAGGGCTTATTCAGCATGCCTGGCCCGATCCGGTGCGCCTCAACAACCATCTCAAGACGCTGTTTAACGCTGACCGCGTCAGACGCTGGCTGAAACTGGGCGAGATTAACGATGTCCTGAGCGGCATGATGTTCAGTGAACTGGCGCAGATGCTGGTGGATAAAAAAGAGTTCAGCCGCTACTACGCCTCACTGTTTAACGACCCCGCCATGCTTACGCTTCTGGTGGAGCCGCGAAAAACCCTACAAACTTTCCTCGACGACATTCGGCAAATCCGCAACCATCTTACCGTACAGAAAGCGTTAAGTTCGGCGCAAATTCAGCTGCTGGATAGCTACTACACGCAGATCTCGCGGCCGGTTCAGCGGGCGTTTGAGGAGGGGAGAACCCGCGTCAATCCGGCCGGATTCATGGCGGTGGATGCCAGCGAATTGCATACGTTCTGGGAAAAGGCCCAGAAAATGGATCGGGTCACGGGCGGGGATCTGTTTGAAGTCCGAGACACCATTGAAAAGCCGACGCAGCGCGCGCCGCGTACCCCGGAACAACGCGAACAGCTCATTTCCGGTGTGTTATGGGGGGCGGTTGGCGTCATGGTGATTGCCATCGTGGCGGGGGGCTTCTGGCTGGTGACCAGCAGCAAACCGCAACCTGCCGTCGCCAAAGCCGCCGAAGCGGCACCGCCACAGGAAATGCGCGAGACCCCTTCCTCGCGTGAAACACTCACGCGGATGGGCGTCACCTGGGACGAGAATAATTTCCGTTCGGCCATCAACCGCAACGATACCCGCGTGGCGCAGCTCTTTTTGCAGGGTGGAATGGACTGGAAGCTCTCCTGGACCGAAGAGGCGATGTCGGCAGGTTATGACGACGTGCTGGAGGTGATGTTGCGCTACCGGCAGAACATGGTGGAAGAGAAGCCATGTCGTCGCTTTATTAACACGCTCAGCCACGCCATGGCGAACGGCGAGTCCCTGACTTCCGTAAGGAAAGAGTATCTGAAAGCGTTTTGCACCGTGCCTGCGGTGGTGAAACGCCAGCAGCACGATCTCGACATGGCGACACGCCGGGCCCAGTCGCAGCCGGATGCCAGCAACAAAAAATGGCAGTCCATCCAGACGGCCATTTATGAGGTGATCCGCTGATTTCTACTCTCTCTCCCTGTGGGCTGAGGGATCCCCACAAAATAATGTCTGCACAGACGACCCCCTCT
>NZ_JAIWJZ010000074.1:0-5216 GCF_020216105.1 Enterobacter sp. K16B | reverse complement strand
AATTTTTTGCATCCGGGAAATTTTCAATGATCAGTCTGATTGCAGCGCTGGCGGTGGACCGCGTTATCGGTATGGAAAATGCCATGCCGTGGAACCTGCCTGCCGATCTTGCATGGTTTAAACGTACTACGTTAAACAAGCCGGTAGTGATGGGCCGCCTGACCTGGGAGTCGATTGGTCGTCCATTGCCGGGCCGGAAGAATATCGTTATCAGTAGCCAGCCAGGCACTGACGATCGCGTCGAATGGGTAAAATCTGTCGACGAGGCGATTGCTGCGTGTGGCAATGCCGAAGAGATCATGGTGATTGGCGGTGGGCGTGTATATGAACAGTTCCTGCCAAAAGCGCAGAAGTTGTATCTGACCCACATTGATGCGGAAGTGGAAGGGGATACCCATTTCCCGGACTACGATCCGGACGAGTGGGAATCCGTATTCAGCGAATTCCACGACGCGGATGCTCAGAACTCCCACAGCTACTGCTTCGAGATTCTGGAACGTCGTTAAATGATTTACCCTCTCCCGGTTGGGAGAGGGAATGACGTATCAGGAGGCAACGGCCTCGTCTTCCCCTAAGTCCAGCTGTCGGTTGGATGGCTGAACAAAGTAAGCTTTATCTTCCCAGCGCAGGCTGGTTAACTCTCCGCCCCAGCAGCATCCGGTATCCAGACCGTAGATCCCCTCCGGTGTCCCTTTTCCTTCCAGTGCCGCCCAGTGACCAAATACCACGCTGTACTCGCTTGTCACCGGCCCCGGAATGGCAAACCACGGCTTGAGCGGGGCTGGCGCGCTTTCCGGCGTCTCTTTGGAATACATGTCCAGCTGCCCGTTCGGGAAGCAGAAACGCATCCGGGTGAAGGCGTTGGTGATAAAGCGCAGACGAGCCAGGCCGCTGAGATCCTCGCTCCAGTGGTTCGGCATATCGCCGTACATGGCATCAAGGAAGAAAGGATAGGAGTCGCTCGCCAGCACCGCCTCCACGTCACGCGCACAGGTTTTCGCCGTCTCCAGATCCCATTGTGGCGTGATCCCGGCATGCGCCATGACCAGCTTTTTCTCTTCGTCGATCTGCAGCAAGGGCTGACGGCGCAGCCAGTTAATCAGATCGTCGGCGTCCGGCGCATCCAGCAGCGGAGTGAGGCGATCTTTAGGCTTGTTGCGACTGATCCCGGCGAAGACCGCCAGCAGATGCAGATCGTGATTGCCCAGCACCATGCGTACACTGTCGCCGAGTGATTTTACGAAGCGCAGAACCTCCAGTGAGCCAGGGCCACGCGCGACCAGATCGCCCGTCAGCCAGAGCGTGTCCTGCCCTGGCGTAAAGTCGACCTGTTTTAATAATGCGATCAGTTCATCGTAGCAACCGTGAACGTCGCCAATCAGATATGTAGACATTAGATTAATGAATGAGTGTTGTAACGGCGAGACGGAACACAGGAATGGCAACGCGGAATCCATTGCCATCGACGTCGACCATTTCATAATGGCCTTGCATGGTACCCATCGGCGTTTCAATCACTGCACCGCTGGTGTACTGATACTCTTCACCAGGGGCGATGTGGGGTTGTTCACCGACCACACCCTCTCCCTGAACTTCGATTTCGCGGCCATTGCCGTTGGTAATAAGCCAGTAGCGCCCACGCAGCTGCACAGGCACCCGCCCCAGATTACGAATGGTCACAGTGTAAGCAAAGACAAAACGTTCTTCATCCGGCGAGGATTGCGATTCAACATAGACGCTTTGTACATGGACACATACGCGGGGCGAATCAATCATGGCTTAACTCTCCTTCGGCGGCGCATTTTCGCTGATGTAATTAGCCAGCTTGCAGTACTGCTCTACGGAAATGTTTTCCGCACGCATTGCCGGGTCGATCCCCAGTTCCGCTAACACCTCAACGGTGAACGAATTGCTCAGACTGTTGCGGATCGTTTTCCGGCGCTGATTAAAGGCTTCTGTGGTGATGCGGCTCAGTACACGCAGATCGTGAACCGGGTACGGTTTCGTTTTATGCGGCACCAGGCGTACAACCGCAGAATCCACTTTCGGTGGTGGCGTAAAGGCGGATGGCGGAACTTCGAGAACCGGGATCACGTTGCAGTAATATTGCGCCATCACGCTTAAACGACCATACGCTTTACTGTTCGGGCCTGCAACCAGACGGTTCACCACCTCTTTTTGCAACATGAAGTGCATGTCGGCAATGGCATCAGTATAGCTAAACAGGTGGAACATCAGCGGGGTGGAAATGTTGTACGGCAGGTTGCCGAACACGCGCAGCGGCTGACCCATTTTCTCTGACAGCTCGCCAAAGTTCATGGTCATGGCATCCTGCTGATAAATGGTCAGCTTCGGCCCAAGGAACGGGTGCGTTTGCAGGCGTGCGGCCAGATCGCGGTCCAGTTCGATGACGGTCAGTGCGTCAAGGCGTTCGCCGACCGGCTCGGTCAGCGCGGCAAGGCCCGGGCCGATTTCGACCATCGCCTGACCTTTTTGCGGGTTAATAGCCGAGACAATGCTTTCGATCACGAACTGATCGTTAAGGAAGTTTTGCCCGAAACGTTTACGGGCTAAGTGGCCCTGATGGACTCGATTAGTCATTGAGTATTAACAATCATTTTGATGGCGAGATTAAGCGCCGTAATAAAACTGCCGACATCCGCTTTCCCCTGGCCTGCCAGATCCAGCGCAGTACCGTGGTCAACGGACGTTCGAATAAAGGGTAAACCGAGAGTGATATTCACCCCGCGGCCAAAGCCCTGGTATTTTAGCACGGGCAGGCCTTGATCGTGGTACATCGCGAGCACGGCATCGGCATTATCCAGGTATTTCGGCTGGAAAAGGGTATCAGCAGGCAGCGGCCCGCTTAAGTGCATCCCTTTTGCGCGCATTTCTTCAAGGACCGGAATAATGGTGTCGATCTCTTCGGTACCCATATGCCCGCCTTCGCCGGCATGCGGATTCAGGCCGCAGACCAGAACGTGCGGCTGCTTGATGCCGAATTTGGTTTGCAGATCATGATGCAGGATCCCGATGATCTCCCGCAGCAGTTCCGGGGTAATGGCATCCGGAATGGCTCTGATGGGCAGATGGGTTGTGACAAGCGCAACACGCATCGCCTCCGTTGCCAGCATCATGACGACTTTCGGGCTGTGCGAGCGCTCTTCAAAAAACTCCGTATGTCCGGTAAAGGGAATACCCGCTTCGTTAATGACGCCTTTGTGGACCGGGCCGGTAATCAGGGCGGCAAATTCACCCTTCAGACAACCGTCGCAGGCACGCGCAAGCGTTTCAACGACATAGTGACCGTTTTCCGTGCTGAGCTGGCCCGGAATAACAGGCGTACGCAGGGGAACAGGAAGAAGCGTGAGCGTACCGGCTTGCTGTGGTGCAGGCTGTTGACCTTCAACGTAGGGGATGAGCGTTAAAGGCAGACCGAGCAGCGTTGCCCGGTCTTGTAACAGTGTTGCATCAGCGCAGACGACCAGCTCCACCGGCCAGTTGCGCTGGGCAAGCTGAACGACGAGGTCAGGCCCAATCCCGGCGGGTTCGCCGGGCGTGATCACAACACGATGCTGTTTCATTAGTTGCTCAGAATTTTTACGTAAGCGCTGGCGCGTTGTTCCTGCATCCAGGTTGCCGCTTCTTCAGAGAACTTACGGTTAAACAGCATACGGTAGGCTCTGTCTTTCTGCGCCGCATCGGTTTTATCCACGTTACGGGTGTCCATCAGCTCGATAAGGTGCCAGCCAAATGAAGAGTGTACTGGCGCACTGATCTGGCCTTTGTTCAGCTTCATCAGGGCATCACGGAATGCAGGATCGTAAATATCTGCAGCCGCCCAACCCAAATCGCCGCCCTGGTTAGCAGAGCCGGGATCCTGAGAGAACTCTTTTGCCGCATTTGCAAACGAGGTTTTACCGCTCTTAATGTCAGCAGCAATCTGTTCAAGCTTTGCACGTGCCTGATCGTCAGTCATGATCGGTGACGGTTTCAGAAGAATGTGGCGAGCATGCACTTCGGTGACAGAAATACTCTGGCTCTGTCCACGCAGATCGTTCACTTTCAGAATATGGAAGCCCACACCTGAACGGATTGGACCGACGATATCGCCTTTCTTCGCCGTGCTCAGTGCCTGAGCGAAGATGGAAGGCAGCTCCTGAATACGACCCCAGCCCATCTGGCCGCCTTTCAGCGCCTGCTGGTCAGCGGAGTAGGTAATGGCCAGCTTGCCGAAGTCACCGCCATTACGCGCCTGCTCTACAATGGAACGCGCCTGGCTTTCGGCTTCCGCAGCCTGGTCGGAGGTTGGATTCTCAGGAAGCGGGATCAGAATGTGGCTCAGGTTCAGCTCTGTACTGGCGTCATTCTGGTTGCCCACCTGTTTTGCCAGCGCGTCCACTTCCTGCGGCAGGATCGTGACGCGGCGGCGCACTTCATTGTTACGCACTTCCGAAATCAGCATCTCTTTACGGATCTGGTTACGGTAGGTGGCATAACTGATACCGTCATAGGCCAGACGGCTGCGCATCTGATCTAAAGACATATTGTTCTGCTTCGCGATGTTCGCGATGGCCTGATCGAGTTGCTCGTCAGTGACCTTCACGCCCATTTTCTGACCCATCTGCAAAACGATCTGATCCATGATCAGACGCTCCAGGATCTGGTGGCGCAATGTGGCGTCATCCGGCAGCTGCTGACCTGCTTCGCCGGAATTGAGCTTCACCGATTTCATCAGACCGTCAACGTCACTTTCGAGCACAACGCCGTTGTTAACCACAGCGGCGACTTTATCAACAACCTGGGGGGCCGCGAAGCTGGTATTCGCAACCATAGCGACACCGAGCAGCAGCGTTTTCCAGTTCTTCATACTTTTTCCATTTCAATTAACCGCAAAGCGGATTACGTTGCAAATCAAGCACATTACAAGGAACTGCGGTAAGGCAGAATGTTCGAGCGCAGCATCTGCTGCGTGCCCAGGCCATAGTTGGAGCTCAGGCCGCGCAGTTCGACATTGAAGCCAATCACGTTATCGTATTTGCTCTGATTGTTGTCAGTATTCCAGCCGTTAAGCTTACGTTCGTAACCGACGCGCAGCGCGTAGCAGCAGGAGTTATATTGCAAACCGACCATCTGGTCGGCAGGCTTACTGGTATTGGTGTCAAAGTAGTAAGCGCCTACGATTGACCAACGGTCGGCGATAGGCCAGCTTGCTG
>NZ_JAIWJZ010000073.1:0-48432 GCF_020216105.1 Enterobacter sp. K16B | reverse complement strand
ATGCCGGGCCGGCCATGTTTGGCGTGAGTTCCACGCTGGCGTTGGCTTCGCCGTCGATCATCGCTTTATAGATGTCCGGCACGCCGTCGATCGAACCGGTGAGGATATCTTTGCCCGGCTTCAGGCCCGCTTCTTTAATGGCCTGAATCGCCCCGATCACCATGTCATCGTTATGGGCATAAACCATGCAGATGTTCTTGCCGTTGTTTTCGGCCTTAATGAAGCTCTCCATGACCTCTTTCCCTTTACTGCGGGTAAAGTCGCCGGACTGGGAGCGGATAATCTTGATGTTTGGCGCTTTGGCAATCGCCTCAGCAAAGCCTTTCTTACGGTCAATGGCCACGCTCGCGCCGACCGTGCCCTGCAGCTCCACGACGTTACACGGCTTGCCATCCACCTGCTTCACCAGCCAGTCGCCAATTAATTGCCCTTCAAGCACGTTGTTGGCGGTCACGGTGGTCATATAGAGAGATTTGTCTTTTACATCGATGGAACGATCGAGCAGGAAGACCGGAATTTCAGCATCTTTCGCTTCTTTCAGGACGGGTTCCCAGCCGGTTGCCACCACAGGCGCAATGAAGATGGCATCCACGCCCTGAGCGATGAATGAACGCACGGCTTTAATCTGGTTCTCCTGCTTTTGCTGACCATCGGCGATTTTCAGCGTAATGCCGCGTTTCTGGGCCTCGCTTTTCGCCACGTTGGTTTCTGCTGCACGCCAGCCCGATTCAGAGCCGACCTGCGAAAATCCTACGGTTAAGGGTGCGGCCATCGCCATAGACGACATGGCTGCCGAAACTGCTGTGACAAGAAGTAAGCGCTTCCACATATGAGCGTCCTCGTAGGGTGGGTTATTGTTGGTTAAAAGATGTTCTGCGAAATGACTATAGCCAATGAAATATGTAACGAATTGCGTTACATCACACTTCAGAAAAGTGAATAAAACGTTAATCACAAGTTTGTAATCGCTTTCATTTCTCCATGAAAAATGCGGCTGAGTTTATGGATTTTTCTGTCATGGAATCGGTCTGAAAAGTGGGAAGGAGAGGGAGAGAAGGCGAAAACAGGCAGAGACATTCAGTGCGAGTTGGCTATAATACCTGCCACTTGTTTACCATCCATTTTAAAGGACACCGACATGAGCTTACTCAACGTCCCTGCGGGTAAAGAACTGCCAGAAGACATCTACGTAGTTATCGAAATCCCGGCTAACGCAGATCCTATCAAATACGAAGTGGACAAAGAGAGCGGCGCCCTGTTCGTAGACCGTTTCATGTCTACCGCGATGTTCTATCCGTGCAACTACGGTTACATCAACCACACCCTGTCTCTGGACGGTGACCCGGTTGACGTGCTGGTCCCAACGCCATATCCGCTGCAGCCAGGCGCCGTCATTCGCTGCCGTCCAGTGGGCGTGCTGAAAATGACCGACGAATCCGGTGAAGATGCGAAGCTGGTTGCGGTACCACACACCAAACTGAGCAAAGAGTACGATCACATTAAAGATGTGAACGACCTGCCAGAGCTGCTGAAAGCGCAGATCACTCACTTCTTCGAGCACTACAAAGACCTCGAAAAAGGCAAGTGGGTTAAAGTTGACGGCTGGGACAATGCAGAAGCGGCGAAAGCAGAAATCATCGCCTCTTTCGAACGCGCGGCTAAGAAGTAATTCTTACAGCCTGCCGATAAAGCCCCGCTGGTCGGGGCTTTTTTTTGCCATTGAATAACAAGAACACTCCTGACCGTCGCGATCGTGAGCGCTATACATGCTAAGTTTCTTTCTTCAAAGCATAAAAATGGGCTACATAAAGGCGTTTGACTGTTACGGCAAAGACAGCAAATGGCAGTATCTCTGCATCATGGCATTCCAGCTTGCCTGGTTTTTGTTTTACTTATGGATCCCTTATCGAAGCGATTATGCGATTCTGCTGTTTTTACTGTTTTTCCTGCCCGTCATTTCAAGTAATACACGGTGCATAAACTACTATGGCCGTTCACGCGCTTTGTGTTTGTTATGGCTCATTGCCCCCTACATCATGCTGTTCGTTCCTCTGTTTTTAACCCGGCGCCGGGATACAGAAGAGAATTGAAAGAGTAAAAAAAACAACGCCACCTCACGGTGGCGTTGTCGTTTTTCAGTACTGGTCTCTGTCTAACCAGTTACCGCTTACAATCCGCGTTAACCCTTCGACCGGACGCTGGTAGACGTACATCCACGCGCTTCCGTACGGCGTCTGGATCAACTGGCGCGCGTATTCACCGCCCCTGGTGCGCAAGGCATCAAGTTCGGCAAGTGTCGCGTTATCAATACGATAAACCTCACCCTGTACCGTTCCCTCCCCGGGAACCGCGCCTGGATAGTGGCCCAGGCTGTACAACTGGTAGTTCTCGATATTGTAATTCCCCAGTAGCTGGGCATTGGTCATCCAGTGACTGTTGCCTTGCCTGGTTCTTAAACTGCCGTAGACAAATATTCGCATTGCTAAAACTCAAACTGATAGAGCAGATCAAGTGCCTGGTCTACGCCGGACACTGCTTCCAGATATAGCTTAGGCATCAGGCGATAGCGTAGCGTGAGTGTTGCCAGTGAGTCAAAGATCCCCACACCATATTTTACCTGCAGACCCGGCAGTACATAGCCGCTGACCACCACCTGCGAGGAGTCACCCACGCCCTGGGTGTCCAGCGCCAGATTGCTTACGCCGAACGTCTCACCGATTTTACCCACAACCTGCCCACTTTGTGCAACCCCCAGGCCCACTAACATCGAGGTCATCGCCGCACTGTCGCTCTGACCGCTGTCCAGACCTTGTCCACGCAGCAGGTATGAGAGAGCTTCCTGCTGCGACATCGCCGGGTCAGAGAAGATCTCCGCCTTCGGTTCGTCAGCGGAACCCGTAACGCGTACGCCTGCAATAACGTCGTTTTCCGTTGCTTCCGGGTTACGAATCGCTTCGATGTTAAGCAGAGGCTGATCCGGTGGACCGGAGAACAGCAGCTCACCTTTGCGGACAATCAGATCCTGGCCATAGGCATGGAAACGTCCTTCAGGAATATTGATTTGTCCGTTCAGGCCAAGCCCTTGTTTATCCTGCGCCACTTTCAGGTCGCCCGTCAGTCGCGCCTTCAGCCCAAACGCATCCAGCCGCACGTTATTCCCCACGTGCACGATAAGGTTACTGTTGATGGGTATGCCCGCGCTCTTCTGTTCGACAGGTTTCAGATTGTCATCGAGCATCACTTCATCACTTGAGACGCCGACCGCGCTTTCCGGCACGTCGTGGACCACGATGCGTGCCCAAGGCACGTCGACGCGTCCGTCAAGCGTGAAGAGGCTTGGCGTGGCTTCAAAGACCACATCAGGCGAGACGTCCAGTCGCACCATAGGCGGTACGGTGATGCGCACCTTGCTGCCTTTCGCCGCAATACGGGCCCGCCAGTTATCGAGCTGGCTCCAGTCCGCGTCGCCGCTGAGGTTGATTTGCCCCTGCTGGGTTAACACCGAGCCGCTCAGCGTCGAGCTCATGCCGTTGAAGTTCATCGCGAGCTGGCTGGGCTGCATGTCAAACGGCATAAAGTTACCGTCGATATCCACCCCGCTGAGCCGCATCTGCCCGAACAGCTGCGGGCTTTGCGCGTTGCCGGCCAGACGCAGGTTGGCATTGAGCATCCCTTCTGCTTTTTCCCCGCGGGCGAAAATCGGGTTCACCATCGCCAGGTTGAAGTTGCGGATAGTGACGTTGCCGCCCAGATTGCGCCGTCCCTGTGGGTCGGTGATTTCAACTTTCCCGTCAAACTGGCCGTTGTTGGTAAGACGAATCAGCCACCCCAGCTCCGCACGGTTGTTATGCAGGTCCGCGCTCAGGTTCAGGGTGTCGAAAGCCACCGGCAGCGGCGCATCGTTGACCTCCTGCGTCACCTTCACGTTACGTCCGGAAAGCGTGACGCTGCCCTGCGGCAGCCCCTCTTTGGTGGTGTCCCAGGCGACATCGGCTTTCCCGCTGAAGACGCCGCTCGCCTGGGTGGTATCCGGCATAAACGGTTTCAGCATCGCCAGATCGAAGCGATTGAGGTTGATCTGTGCGCGACCTTCCGCCCCCGCATCGATGGTCTGCGGTACGCACAGTTCCGCATTCGGGTTGGTCCAGCAGTGTGGCCCAATGCTGATCTTCTGCTCGGCGTTGCGGTAGTCCAGCGCGATGGCGCGCGACAGCGCCAGCGGCCCTACCGGGGTGTTGAAGCGGGTGTTGTCCAGCGTCCCTTTCCAGCGCTCTTCCTTGCGGTCGAAGCTGCCGGTCAGGTGAAGCTGACCGGAGACCGGCTCGCCCTGCACCCGCAGCTGGAGGTCGTGCTGCTTCTCGTTCCCTTTGGCGTCCAGGGTGACAAGGTTAATGTTGACGTCCGGCTGAGAAATGCGCTCCACGCGCAGGTTCAGGTTACCGCCGATCTGATCGGTGGATTTCACATCCCCTTCCACGCGGACGCGGGCGACGCTCAGTTCCTGCCAGCGCAGGTTACTGGCGGTGATATCCGCCAGCAGCTGCGGCGCGTCGACCGTGCCGCGCACTTTCACTAGCCCTTTCGCCGTACCGCCGAGACCCGGCAGCGCGTTATCCAGATTCGGCGCGTCGATGGTGGCATCCAGATTGAGATCTTTCACCCCCAGCTCGCCTTTGATATCCGCCGTGTTGCGACCCAGCGCCACGTGCAGACCCGGGATAATCCACTGCAGATAGCTGTTGCCTTTGACCGAGCCCTCAACGTTAACCTTGTTCTGCTTCACGTTACCGGTGAGCTTAATCTCCGGCACGTCCATCTGCCACGTTCCACCGTACAGGCTGCCGCGGGTTTTAATCAGACCATCCAGTTTCGACGGCCAGTCCGGCACCTCTTTGGCGGTGTTAATGCCCGTCAGCTTCAGCTCGCCGCGCCAGCTGATCGCCTGCTGCCAGTCAAGCAGCGCGGTCAGCTCGGTTTTACCTTCCAGCGCCGCGACGATCAGCTTATCGAGGTTGACCTGCTGTTCGTTGCCCTTCGCATCCAGCGTGATGTTTGCAGGCGGTACACCCTGCCCCTTCACCGCGGTACGGAACGACAACGTATAATCGGTCATCTTGCCGCTCAGCTTCAGCTTCAGGTCATCGGCCTGGAACTGCTTTTCGCCGGTGAACGGCCAGGAAAGCTGCTTGCTGACGACCTCAAGATTCAGCGGCAGCCCGGCTTCCGCCAGCTGGGTTTGCGCACGCAGAACCATGTCCACCGGGCCGGAGAGATTCACGCCGACGTCCAGCTTGTCGCGCAGCGCCCCGCCCACTTTGACCTTCACCTTTTCGCCTTTCAGCGGATCGATATTGAGCGAGCTGTTCAGCGTGATATCCACCGGCCAGTTGTCGCGCAGCAGGGCATTCCCTGACGCGTTCACCGAGCCCTGGTTGGTGTCGATATCCAGCGCGTCGAGTTTCATGTTGCCGTCAATGCTGCTGACCTTCAGCAGCATGTTAAAGACCGTCAGGTCGGTATCGCCGGTCAGACGCAGCTGCTCGCCTTTGAACTCTTCAATGTTGAGGTTCAGCGGCAGATGAACGTCGGTCATCTCCGGCAGGACTGGCTTAGAGAAAAGATCTTTCAGCGTTTCGCCCAGCGGCTTCTCTTCCGGTTGCGGGTTCTGGATCTTCGGCTCGACGATCTCTTCCTGCGCCACGTCTGCCACTTTCGGCAGCGCGATCAGTAAACCCTGCAGGGAGGTGGGCGTCAGGGTCAGGTTTTTCTCCTGCCAGCGCAGGCCGGAGGTGAAATCCATCACCGACACGGTGGTGTCGTCGATTTTGATATTGACGTTATCCAGCGCCACCCGATAGAGCGCAATCGGGTACGGCGTGGAGAGATTCAGCGGACCGCTCTCCTCTTCTTCCACCGGCGCAGACTTCGGCATTTTTTTCGAATCTATCGCCACGTTGACATCTTTTAGCGACAGATCGTTGACGCAGAGCTTGCTGTCGCGCAGACAGCCCAGCTTCACTGCGAGGTGGAATTCACCGGCGTTCACCGCCACGCCCGGCTGTTCATAGCGGATGTTTTTCAGACGCAGGTCGCGCCAGCCGCCCGTCACCTGGCCGATTTCCAGCCCGGGCACCCAGCGGTTCGCGGCGTTAAACAGCAGATGCAGCCCGCTCGTCGTGCCCACCAGAAATACCACCGTACCGAGCAGCAGCACGATAAAAATCAGTACCCCGAGGCTTATCTTCTTCCATAAACTCATAATTCAGGCCCCAGACCGATGTAAAACTGTAATCCGTGTTCTTCTTTGTCGCCCACCGGAACGGCGAAATCGAGCTTGATGGGCCCGACGGGTGACTGCCAGCGCACACCTACGCCCGCGCCGGTTTTAAAATCGCTGCGGCGGATATCGCTCACCGCTTCGCCGCCGTCGACGAACATCGCCCCCCACCATTTTCCGCTGACGTTGTATTGATACTCCAGCGAGCCGGTGGCCAGCTTGGAAGCACCAATCAGCTTGCCGTCATCATCTTTTGGCGCGATAGACTTGTATTTGTAGCCGCGGATACTGCGGTCCCCCCCGGCGAAGAAGCGCAGGTCCGGCGGGACTTTCTCGAAGTCGCCGGTTTCGATCCAGCCGAGGTTGCCGCGCATCACAAAGCGGTGTTTATCATACAGCGTGCGGATCCAGACGTTTTGCGCCTGAATTACCGAGAAATCCACATCGGAACCCCACATGGTGTTGGAGTAATCGATAGAGTAGCGCTGGGAATCGCCCCAGGTGGGCATCAGGCCGCCGCGCGAGCGGGTACGGCTGATCATCACCCCAGGATAAAGCAGCATGGTGGTGTTGGTGACGTTGGCCTGAGTAAAGTGGTCCAGACTCCAGCGCAGGTTAATGGCGCGCTGCCAGCCGCTGGAGAGATCCCAGTAACGTGACACGGCAAGTGTGGTGGAATCTGACTCGGTATCGTTCAGGTCGGTTCGCTTAAAGCCCCCCTGAACCAGGTAGTACTGCTCGAGCGGGTTTTTCAGCAAGGGCATTTTGTAGCTGAAATCGAGCTGCTGTTCCGGGGCAGAGATACTGGCGCTGGTGGTCAGGCTGTGGCCCCAGGAGTTCATCCACGGCTTTTTCCAGGTGGCCTTCACGCGTGGGCCGACGTCCGTCGAATAGCCCACACCGGTTTCAATGGTGTTCTCGGTGCGCGGCGAGACAACGCCATGCAGCGGCAACACCTTGGTTTTGCGAGACTTATCAAATTCCGGCGCGACAATCACGGAGTTAAACCAGCCAGTGGCAGAGAGGCGTCGGTTCAGCTCTCCCAGATCGCTCGACTGGTAGTAATCCCCTTTTTTGAAAGGCACGAGGTTTTGCAGGTACTCTTCACGAATTTGCGAACCTTCGAACGTCACATCGCCAAAGCGATAACGTTCCCCGCTGTCGTAGTCGATATCCCAGAAGGCCTGACGTCGCGCCAGCGCAATACCGAGCTGGCTTTTGTTGAACTGGCTGTCAAAGTAGCCCTTACGCAAGGACACGCTCGTCAGCTCTTTTTTGAAATGGTCGTAGTCACCGTGGTTGAGCACGGTGCCGATTTTCGGCCGCGTGCTGAGCAGATCCAGATAGTCCCGGTCAGTACGCGCCCCGCCGCGCAGGATAACGTTGGTGCCGCCAATCAATACGGGCTCACCCGGCGAAACGCGGGCAATAAGCACCTGACGCCCCTTCTTTGGCGGCGGACGGAGGTCAAAATCAATGGTGGGCTCGTAATACCCCAGCGCTTTCAGCCCTTCACGGATGGCATCATCCACGCGCGCGCGAAAACGCCGGTCCGGCGTCACCTCATCACTCTGGATGGTCGATAACTGCGCACGCACGTTTTTTTGTAGCGCCCCGGATAACCCCTCAACCTGCAAACGGACATTCGCCGCGCTGGCAATCCCGCTTGTCAGCAACATACTGACCAAACATAACTGGCGGATTTTTGTCACGTTCTCTCCTGAATATCCCTGTTTCCACCCTGGAAGCAAATGAAGTGCCGCTCCGCGGCAAAATACGGCCTGTTGGCCAAAAACCCACATCGCGGGTTGAAAATGGGTATAACACCCAAATATTTCTTATGATTAAATCTAGACTCATTCAGCGCATTTATTGTGTTCAATTAAACGCTTCGTGACAACCTTAACCGAAACATCGCACCCCGGGAGGCCCCATCGTGAGTTTATTCGACAAAAAGCATCTGGTTTCACAAGCTGATGCATTACCGGGACGCAACACCCCTATGCCTGTGGCGACCTTACACGCCGTCAATGGCCATTCCATGACCAATGTTCCTGAAGGTATGGAAATCGCCCTGTTTGCCATGGGCTGCTTCTGGGGCGTTGAACGCCTCTTCTGGCAACTGCCTGGCGTTTACAGTACGGCTGCCGGCTATACGGGCGGTTACACGCCAAACCCAACCTACCGCGAAGTCTGCTCCGGCGAAACCGGCCATGCGGAAGCGGTGCGCGTGGTGTATGACCCCGCGGTGATTAGCTACGAGCAGCTCCTGCAGGTCTTCTGGGAAAACCACGACCCGGCGCAGGGCATGCGTCAGGGCAATGATCACGGTACCCAGTACCGCTCGGCCATTTATCCGCTCACCCCGGAGCAGGACGCCGCGGCGCGCGCCAGCCTTGAACGCTTCCAGCAGGCCATGCGTGAAGCGGGGGATACGCGCGAGGTGACCACGGAAATCGCGACGGCAAAACCGTTCTACTATGCCGAGGACGATCACCAGCAGTATCTGCATAAAAACCCCTATGGCTACTGCGGTATCGGGGGCATCGGCGTCTGCCTGCCGCCACAGCTGGCCTGATTATTGATCCAGCGCCACGCGAGCCGCGTGGCGCGTAGCATTGCTGACCGAACCGTAATCCATCACTTTGCCCTGCAGCAGCAGGTTAAAGACCGGCGCCTGCGGTCGGTTCAGCCGCGTCTGCAGCAGGTGCACAGCCTCAATCCCCAATTCCCGGCAGGGCACCGTGACGCCCGTGACCGGCCTTTCCAGACGGTGCGCCAGATTCCAGGCAAAATCGGTGGTAATGAGCGAAATATCTTCCGGGATACGCAGCCCGTGGCGCGTTAACGCCCTGACCACCCCTTCGGTCATGCTGGTACTGTTGGGGAAAATGACCTCCGGCCACTGGGATCGGTCATGGCTTAACAGCCACGCATCGAGCGCCTGCTCGGCCTCGTCTGCCGTAAACCACTCCGTGACTAACAAATCGCGCTGGGGATCAAAGGCAACGTGAAAATGGCGGTATGCCTCTTTAATGCCGTCCAGACGCGCATACAGCGTATCCCGTCGCAGGCAGGTGAGCGTAAGCACGCGGCGGTGCCCCTGCTCAAAGAGATATTGCATGGCGGTAAAGCCGATCGCCCGATGGTCGGGTGACACGGAATCCAGGACCCGATCCCGGTCAACAGAGTTGATTAAAACGCAGGGTTTATTGAGCGTGCTGGCCAGTTTAAATATGGTGGCATCATCCGTGCCGATGATAATTATCGCATTGATATTTTTATGGCTGGCCTTTTCCATAAATAATTTCACATCCGCGTGTTGCTCTTCTAATGCACAACAGCTGACCCACACATTGTGTCGCGAGCAGGCTTCGGCAATGCCTTTGGTCACTTCCAGATAAAAAATATCACCGCGTCCCTGAAACGTTCTTTCCGGTGCAAAAACCGCGATGCCGTTAATTAACAGCCGGCCGCTCGCCATTGACTCCAGAACACCTAATTCTCGCGCGGTGCGAACGATCGCGTCCCTGGCTTTATCGCTGGTATAAGACTTGCCGCTTAATACCCGCGAAACCGTGCTAACGGAATAGCCCGTCAGGGACGCGATCTCCTCCATTTTTAACCTGCCCGGCATAGTGTGACCTCGCTCTCAATCAGTTTTTGCAAATATTTGCAGAAACAGCACGTTGATTTTAAAACCAAATTTCAGAGAGCCTGGAGATTACTTAATCACCTTGCGAGTATTCTCACAAAAACACATTGTCGCTGTGGCTCCCCTTTCCTATTTTCCGGTCATCACTCATTTCAACTGAAATTAAGGTGTGACATGGAGAAGGTACGTTTTGGCATTATTGGAATAGGTAATATCGGTACGGTCCACGCGCGTTATTTACTGGCGGGTACGGTCAGTGACGCCTGCCTGACGGCGGTTTGCGATAATGCGCCGGAAAAGCACCCGGCCATTCGTCAGCTGGTCGGCTCCATCCCTCTCTTCAGCGACGCGCAGGAGATGCTCCAGAGCGGGCTTATCGACGCGGTGATTGTCGCGACGCCCCATTATGACCATCCTCGCCTGTCGATGCTGGCGATGCGCCACGGCATCCATACCTTGTGTGAAAAACCGGCGGGCGTGTATACCGCCCAAGTTCAGGAGATGAACGCCTGCGCTCGGGAGTGCGATGTGGTGTTTGGCATCATGTACAACCAGCGCCCGAACCCGCTCTACCAGAAGGTGAAGGATCTGATCGACAGCGGCGAGCTGGGTGAGATCCGCCGGTCGAACTGGATCATCACCAACTGGTATCGCTCGCAGAGCTACTACAACTCCGGCGGCTGGCGCGCCACCTGGAAAGGCGAAGGCGGCGGCGTACTGCTCAATCAGGACCCGCATCAGCTCGATCTCTGGCAGTGGCTGGTCGGCATGCCTGTTCGTCTGCGCGCGTTTTGCCAGTTCGGCAAACATCGCGATATTGAAGTGGAAGATGAGGTCACCGCTTATGCCGAGTACGCCAACGGCGCGACCGGCGTGTTTATTACTACCGTCGCGGAAACGCCGGGGACCAACCGGCTGGAAATCACAGGCGATCGCGGCAAGGTAGTCGTCGAAGAAGGCAAGCTGCGCTACTGGCGACTGCGAGAATCCGAAACCGCCTTCAACGCCCGCTGGCAAAACGGCTTTGGCGAACCCGAATGCTGGGAGGTCACCCTTCCCGTCGCCCCGGAGTGCAGCGAACACCACGTCATTACCGCCAATTTCTGTGCCGCCATCCTGCGCGGCGAGCCGCTTATTGCACCGGGTCTGGAAGGGATCCGTGGGCTGACGCTCTCCAACGCCATGCACCTCTCCACCTGGACCGACGACTGGGTCGACCTGCCGCTCAACGAGAAACAGTATCTGCGCCTGCTGCAGCAACGTATCAGCACCTCAGTGGCTAAAGAGACAGCCAGCGTCACGCTGGATGCTTCCGGCACCTGGTAACTCCGGAGAAGAAACGATGTTAAATGTCGCTATCGTGGGAACAGGGAATATCTCGCATAACCATATTCAGGGCTATTTGCAGTTTGGCCAGCGCTGTCGGATCGTCGCGCTGGTGGATATCTACCCGGAAAAAGCCCACGAGAAAAAAACGCGCTACGGCCTGACGGACGCCCGCGTGTATGAAAACCACCAGCAGATGCTGGCGTCAGAGCCGGAGATCGACATCGTGGATGTCTGCACCCCGCCCTACGTCCATGCAGAGATCAGCATTGATGCCCTCAATGCCGGTTGCCATGTACTGTGCGAAAAACCGATGGCCGCCTCGCTGGAGGAGTGCGACGCGATGATCGCCGCACAAAAGGCCAGCGGCAAAATCCTCTCCATCATTGCCCAGAACCGCTTTACCGACGCCTTCTGGCGTTTAAAAGCGGCGCTGGATTCCGGTCTTGCCGGCAAGATCTGTCATGCCCAGGTGGATTCGTTCTGGTGGCGCGGACACTGCTACTACGACCTTTGGTGGCGCGGTACCTGGGAAAAAGAGGGGGGCGGCTGCACCCTTAACCACGCGGTTCACCACATCGACGCCATTCAGTGGATGCTGGGCTTCCCGTCCGAGGTGGTGGCGATGATGACCAACGTGGCGCACGACAATGCCGAAGTGGAGGACCTCAGCGCCGCGATATTTAAATACCCCAGCGGCGCGCTCACCCAGCTGATCGCCTCCGTCGTGCACCACGGGGAAGATCAGAAAATCATTATCCAGGGTGAAAAGGCGCGCATCTCCGCGCCATGGCAGGCCTTTGCCAGCGTCAGTGCGGACAACGGTTTCCCGCAGGAAACCCACGACCAGCAGCGAGAAGCGCAGCTCGACGCCGTGTTTCAGGAGACGCCGAAGCTCGACTGGACGCTGCACACCGGGCAGATTAACGATCTGCTTGACGCCATCGGGCACGGCACGGCGCCGTTAGTCGATGGTCTGCAGGGCAAACGCTCCCTGGAGCTGATTACCGCGATTTATAAATCCGCCATTACCCGCACTGTGGTCTCGTTGCCGATTCAGCGCGACGACCCGTTTTACCGCACCGGTGGGACGAACAGCCTCGCCCCCCGTTTTTATGAAAAATCCGCAAGCGTCGCCAACTTCAGTGAGGTCGACGCCATCCCTCTGGGCAAAGATCTGGATCGAGGACTCTAACCATGAACAAAAATGACGGAATGAACTACGCGCCGGTCGGTAAGCCACAGCCGGTGGTGAAGGAAGGCGAATTTGTCTTTGCCGCCGCCGCGCTCGACCACGGCCATATCTACGGCATGAGTAACGGACTGATTGAAGCCGGGGCCACGCTGAAGTGGGTGTACGATCCTGACCCGGCCAAAGTGGATAAATTCATCCAGCAGTATCCGCAGGCACGCGTCGCCGCGTCGCTGGAGCAGATCCTCGCCGACGATGAGGTACGCCTGGTGGCAGGCGCCGCCATTCCCTCCGAGCGCTGCGCGCTGGGGCTGAAAACGATGGCCGCCGGCAAGGACTACTTCACGGATAAAGCGCCGCTCACCACCCTTGAGCAACTGGAAGACGCCAAAGCCATGGTGGAAAAAACGGGCCGCAAATACGCGGTGTATTACAGCGAACGCCTGCATGTGGAGAGCGCGGTCTTTGCCGGACAGCTGGTGCAGCAAGGGGCCATTGGCCGCGTCGTACAAACGCTGGGGACAGGCCCGCACCGGGAAGGCACCGGGCGCCCGGACTGGTTCTACGATCGTCGTTATTTCGGCGGGATTCTGTGCGATATCGGCAGCCATCAGATTGAACAGTTTCTTTTTTACACCGGCAACCGCGACGCCTCCGTGGTGGCAAGCCAGGTCCGCAACGTCAAACACCCACAGTATCCCGCCTTCGAAGATTTTGGTGATGCCATGTTGAAAGGGGAAAACGGCGCCAGCGGCTATTTCCGCTGCGACTGGTTTACCCCTGACGGGCTTTCTACGTGGGGCGATGGCCGCCTGACGCTGCTCGGCACCGACGGGTATATCGAGATCCGCAAATATGTCGATCTCACCCGCGGCGAGCAGGACGTGGTGTACCTCGTCAATAAAGAGGGAGAGTTCCGCTATCCGGTCGCCGGCCAGGTCGGCTTCCCGTTCTTTGGCGAACTGATCCTCGACTGTTTGCATCGTACTGAAAACGCCATGACCCAGGCCCACGCCTTCAAGGCAGCGGAGCTTTGCGTGAAGGCACAGATGCTGGCCAACGCGACGGAATAACGGGAGGCGACGATGACGATCCTGAACACGGCGGTGATCGGTGCCGGGGCGATCCACATTTGCCATATCAATGCATTGCGCCAGATCCCCGGGGTCGCGCTGCGCGCGCTGGTCGATACCGAAAGCGTGAAAGGGCTGAAGCTGGCAATGGGCTATCAGTGCCGCTTTTATCAGGATTACCGGGAAATGCTGCTGGATGACGCCATCGACGTGGTGCATATCTGCACGCCGCATGTCGAGCATAAGCCCATGATCCTGGCGGCGCTCGCCGCCGGGAAGCATGTGTTCTGCGAAAAACCGGTAGGCATGAACCGCAGCGAACTGGTGGATATCACCCGCGCCGCTGAACAGGCATCGGGTCTGCTCGGCGTGTGTTATCAGAACCGCTATAACCCCACCAGCCTGCGCATTCGCCAGGCGCTGGACGATAGCGAACTGGGGAAAATGCTCAGCATCAAAGCGGTGCTGACATGGTCACGCTCGGGGACGTATTACACCGAAAGTCCCTGGCGCGGGCGGCTGGCAACGGAAGGTGGCAGCCTGCTGATCAACCAGGCCATTCATACCCTCGACCTGATGCAGTGGTTCGCCGGCGGGGTGACGCGTGTGAAAGGCGTGGTGGATAGCGGTGAGCTGGCGGCGGTTAGCCGAAGGCGAAGACAGCGCGATGGCCACCCTGCACTTTGCCAACGGCGCGCGTGGCCTGTTTTACGCCAGCAACTGCAATACCACCGATTCCCCGCTCCTGATGGAGATCCACTGTGAGCGGGGCTCGCTGCTGCTGAACGACAACACGCTCTGGCGCGTGACGTCGGGGGAGCGCGTTACCCTCGCGAGCGACGACTCCCCGGATGGCTCGGTCAAAAGTTACTGGGGGCTCGGGCATCAGCAGGCGATCCGCCGTTTTTATCACGCGATTACCCACCCGGGCTACGCGGACTACACCGACATCCGTGAGGCCGGAAAATCACTCACCCTTGTGGAGGCTATTTACCGCTCATCTCAATTAAGGCAATGGATAGAGATCAACAACTAGAACGTAATTTGTATTCCAGCAGTAAATAAAAAACGACCCAAATATGGGTTTATAGCTACCCTACACTGGATATTATTATGGTCAAACCAACTGAACGTAGAGTGGGTTATGGCGTGGCGCTCGGCTACGGCATAACCGATCTGTTTGGCGGCGGCGCTTTCGCCATTATCGGCACCTGGCTGTTATTTTTTTACACCACCTATTGCGGCCTCTCGGTGATTGAAGCGGGGTCTATATTCGCGATTGCCCGCGTTATCGATGCGTTATTAAGTCCGATTATGGGGTATATCACCGATAATTTCGGCGACACCTGGCTCGGGCGTAAATTTGGTCGTCGCCGCTTCTTTTTATTACTCAGTTCACCGTTAATGTTTTTATATGCTCTGCTGTGGTTAACGGACATGGGTTACTGGTATTACCTGGGCACATACCTCTCGATTGAGCTGCTGTCGGCGATGGTGCTGGTGCCCTGGGAAACCCTGGCGGCAGAGATGACAAACCGGTATGAGGAGCGTAGCCGCCTCTCCGGCGTGCGGATGATCTGTTCCCAGCTGGGTGGTTTTCTTGCGGTTTCCGTTCCCGGCGTGATTATGCAGTTCACAGGGAAAGATAATCCGTTTACCTATACCCTCACCGGGCTGATCTTCTCCTGTGTATTCTGCATCGCGGTATTTATTACCTGGTACATCACCTGGGAAGCGAAGGATGTGCAACAGGAATCCACGTTTAAAGTGGAGAATCATCGCAGCAGCGGGATACTCAATCACCTGAAATATCTGGTACTGGATCTCTTTTCCTCTTTCCGGATCCGCGCGTTTCGCCTGCACATTATTATTTATATCTTTTCCTTTACGGCGATGGACGTGTTCGGGTCGGTCTTTACCTATTATGTCGTATATTGCCTGAGCCAGGATGCGGCGGCGGTGTCGGGCTGGCTGAGCATTGCGGCATTCGCCTCGGTACCCGGCACGTATGGATTTATGTTGCTGCTGAACAGGCTGAATATCACCCCTTCCGCTGCGTTGCGCCTCTCCTACAGCTGCATTTTCCTGGTGCTGGCTTTCCTGTTTGCGATCTACCTGACCAAAACCCAGGTGCCGACGCTGCTGTTCTCGGCGGTCTTTATCCTGCTCGGTGCCGCCCGCTCAGGCCTCTATTACATACCGTGGAACATCTACAGCTTCATTCCGGATATCGACGAGATAGTGACGCAGCAGCGCCGCGAAGGCATTTTTGCCGGCGTCATGGTCCTGACCCGCAAAAGCACCGTGGCGATGGCCATCATGATTATTGGCCTGGTGCTGCAGGAGGCCGGTTTTGTGAAAGGCAGCGGCGTGCAGCCTGAAAGCGCGCTGGGGGCGATAATGGGTCTGATGATTTTCGCGACGTCAGCCCTGCTGGCGGTCAGCTTCTTCACTACCTACATGTTTAAGCTCACCCGCGAGACGCATAAGCTGCTCCTGAAAGAGATTGCGCGCCGTAAGCTCGGCGGAGATTACCGCGACTGCGACGCCAGGACGCGCGTGGTGATCAAACAGCTCACCGGCTATGAGTATGATCAGGTCTGGGGCGGCGATGCGACACGCCGTGCCGTGGGCAACGTCGGGTTATCTCCCGCAAAATAGTGCTTCTCGCCGGGCAGGCGCTCCCCGTCAGCCCGGCCCCGTTTTACTCAAAATGTGACCTCTGGCAGATTTAGATCTCTTTATGCTATAAAAGGAAAACTCTGGCATATTACTGCGGATAATAAAGACCCCCTATGATATTTATACTACAGGGGGGCATAATTTGCAGAAAGAATACTTACTTAACTGTTTCAAGTATTTCACTTAAAAAGTCATTGAAATTATCAAATGAACCATATATCGATTCTGTAGAGGCATTATCCCTAATTTCAAACAAATTGGATTTAGTATCATAGGTGAATAATGATATGCTATTTTCACCAATGACTAATCTTTCTGCAAGATCAGGATCTATAAAATCATCATTGTCTCTATAGAAATCATTCATCACAAATAGATTTTTAACTAATGGTTCAGGGATAGACAAACTGAATAGAGTAAGACCGTCATATTCAAATCCGTCCATATACTCTAAGAATGTGATGTAGTCGGGTTGGTTGGAAAATAAAACACAAAGTTCATCTGCTAAATTTTCTAACATTGGTGTCGTACTTGAATCAGGTTTTCTGTTCAAAATACTGTTAAGAAATGATTTCCCAATTGGGTCTTGAACTGGATACTCCCACTTAATCATTTCACTTTTCAGTTCTGCAAGAATGTTTTCTATTTTCATTTTCATGATTCCATAAACTTATTTAAGTGGGTAAATTGAACCAGTAGGTATTGCCCACGGTGTTACTCTACTTTCCCCTGGTACTAAATTTTTAGCTGCTGACCTCTGCATGTTTGTAAAAATCTTATGATATGGTTCCTTTTCGATTAACACTAAGTTATTAAAAGAATTAGTACCACCATCATCTAATGGAAGTTTGTGGTGAACATCCCATCCATCTGGAGACTTCCCACTATTCATCCTAAGTAACTGTGATGGTGAAAATATATTAGCCGCATCAGGAGTGGCAGCAATTTCTTTAACAAATTCCTTTCTTACTGTGCTATCGAATTCTTTTCTTAATAATGCTGCTTCTGCTGGATTTCTTTTAGTATAATTAATATCGGTAATTGTAATTCCATTAACTAATCTGGATTCACCTCTGAGTTTCCCCAGATAGCTTGTCATTTCATCATATAGTTGTGGGTTAGGTCGTTTCGCTAACAGAATTGAAGCCGCCGAAATAGCTGTACCTGCTGTTTGTTCATTCAGTACTTGATCATATCCCTTAACCGCATCTCCACCTAACTGTTCCGCCGTTTTCCTGAAGCCCTCAACGTTACCATTGTAAACACCGCCAGCAGCCAGTAAACGTCCTGCGGACTTGCTGTTAATCGTCTTGTATGTCGGTTCAGAAACTGGGGTCGATGTACCACCGAAGGAAGATAATGCAAATGAAGTGGGGCGAGGTCTTAGCCCTTCAACATGATAATGATCGCGATATCTGTCATCAAACTCGAACTCCTGCCGGATGTAATCCCATGTGACAGAAGGGCGAGTGATCAATTCATACTTTTCTGGTTCAAGGTTATCCCTTGAGAGATAGAACTGGTTAAATCCCGGTAAGCTAAAACTCATAACCAATTCCTTTTGGAAACGAACTGTGCATTTTATAACCGCATCGCCTTGAAAACAAATGATTGTTATGACCTGTGTTCGTAGGCTTATCTGTAGAAGGTTCCCGGCAAACTCCAAACCCAACACGCAGCGGTGCAAAAACGCCAAAATGTGACCTCTGGCAGATTTACATCTCTTTACGCTATACTACCCGCTGAAATAATCGGCTCAACGCTACGAGCTGGTGTTCAATGTGTTTTCACACAAATGGTATCAACTCCCCTTCTGAGGATCTGGCGAGAAGCCGGATAAACTATGTTAAACAGTATTTTAGTAATACTTTGTCTTATTGCCGTTAGTGCATTTTTCTCGATATCGGAGATCTCGCTGGCCGCGTCCCGTAAAATCAAACTGAAGCTGCTTGCTGACGAAGGCAATATCAACGCCTCCCGCATTCTCAAAATGCAGGAGAACCCCGGTACGTTCTTCACCGTGGTGCAAATTGGCCTGAACGCGGTCGCCATCCTGGGCGGTATCGTGGGCGATGCGGCGTTTTCCCCGGCATTTTATAGCCTCTTTGTGCAGTACATGTCCGCCGAACTGGCCGAGCAGCTGAGCTTTATTCTCTCCTTCTCGCTGGTGACCGGGCTGTTCATCCTCTTCGCTGACCTGACCCCGAAACGCATCGGTATGATTGCGCCAGAAGCTGTAGCTTTGCGTATCATCAACCCGATGCGCTTCTGTCTGTACGTGTTTCGTCCGCTGGTGTGGTTCTTCAACGGCCTGGCGAACGTGATTTTCCGCATCTTTAAACTGCCGATGGTGCGTAAAGACGACATCACCTCTGACGACATTTATGCGGTCGTGGAAGCCGGTGCGCTGGCCGGGGTGCTGCGTAAGCAGGAACACGAGCTGATTGAGAACGTATTCGAACTGGAATCCCGTACCGTTCCCTCTTCCATGACGGGCCGTGAAAGCATTATCTGGTTCGATTTACATGAAGATGAGCAGAGCCTGAAGAACAAAGTGGCGCAGCATCCGCACTCTAAGTTCCTGGTCTGTAATGAAGATATCGACCACATCATCGGTTACGTCGACTCGAAAGATCTGCTGAACCGCGTGCTGGCGAACCAGAGCCTGGCGCTCAACAGCGGCGTGCAGATCCGCAATACCCTGATTGTGCCGGACACCCTGACGCTTTCAGAAGCGCTGGAAAGCTTTAAAACCGCCGGGGAAGACTTCGCGGTGATCATGAACGAATACGCTCTGGTGGTGGGTATCATTACCCTCAATGACGTCATGACCACCCTGATGGGCGACCTGGTTGGTCAGGGGCTGGAAGAGCAGATTGTTCAGCGTGACGATAACTCATGGCTGATTGATGGCGGCACACCGATTGAAGACGTGATGCGCGTGCTGGATATCGACGAGTTCCCGCAGTCCGGAAATTACGAGACCATCGGCGGCTTTATGATGTTTATGCTGCGTAAAATCCCAAAACGTACCGACTCGGTGAAGTTCTCCGGCTACAAGTTTGAGGTGGTGGATATTGATAACTACCGCATCGACCAGCTGCTGGTGACGCGTATCGATAACAAGCCGACCGTGCTGGTACCGAAGTTGCCAGATGCGGAAGAGAAGGTGTCGGCGTAAGGTTCCTGCCCCCACAAACATCAACGGCTCCCATCGGGAGCCGTTTGTTTAACTACTGCATAGCACGTTGGTTAAGCCATCTCAGTTTGCAGACGCATAACCTGACGGTTGACTTCGGACATCACAGACAGGTGCTGTTTGTCCTTCACTTTTGGGACAAGGATCTTGCCCTTATCAAACTCAAAAGCGCCAACATCCTTGATATACAACCGTCCACGGAACAGGATCTTCACGTACTTCGCCACCTGAAGCGGGTTGTAGCGTTGGAAAATTTTCATTCTTGTATCTCCTGCGAATCATACGCTCTTGCGGTGCCACAATCGGCCCGACTGTCCTGAGCGCAAATTTTAATGCCCAATGACTATAGACCAGAACTACGTTGTTACCCAGTGTGCATAAGTTTATTTACCGTTTGATTACAATTATTCAGAATAATCTTTGCAAACCGCCATTGAGGGCAGTATAAGCCGTCGTTTTTTCGTGGATATGTGCGTTGACCCGCAAACTGGCATCGCGATTGCGGGAAAACCACATTGATCGCACTTATCATTAAAAGCGCATGACCAAGTGGTCGGATCACCTGCAAACAATAAGGAAACGCCATGACCCTACGTACTATCCTTGCCGCAGCTTGCCTGCTGCTGCCTCTGTGGGCTTGCGCTCACAACATTGAAAAAGGACAACGTGTACCGCCAGTCGGCATTGCTGACCGGGGAGAATTGATTCTCGACAATGATAAGTTTAGCTATAAACCCTGGAATAGCGCGCAGCTCGCGGGCAAAGTGAGAGTTGTACAACATATTGCCGGTCGTACATCTGCAAAAGAGAAAAATGCCAACCTCGTGGAAGCGATCAAAGCCGCAAAATTCCCTCATGACCGCTACCAGACCACCACCATTGTGAATACCGATGACGCCATTCCAGGCTCCGGTATGTTTGTGCGCTCAAGCCTTGAGAGTAATAAAAAGCTCTACCCGTGGTCGCAGTTTATCGTCGACAGCAACGGCGTGACGCGTAAGGCATGGCAGCTTGAGGAAGAGAGCTCTGCGATTATCGTGCTGGATAAAGAGGGCCGCGTAGAGTGGGTAAAAGACGGGGCATTGACTCAGGAAGAGGTGCAGCAGGTTGTCGACCTGCTGCATAAGCTGCTGGCTCAATAAATAGAGACGCGGAAGCCGGGGTTGAGGAACGATTCGCGCGGGGTGTAGTCCAGCGGTTTGCCCTGCCAGTCATGAACATGCGCCCCGGCAGCCGCGGCCACGGCATGCCCGGCCGCGGTATCCCAGATGTTGGTTGGCCCAAAGCGTGGGTACAGCTGCGCATGCCCCTCCGCCACCAGGCAGAATTTCAGCGATGAGCCAATCGAGGTGGTCTGGTGTTCACCCAGCTGTTGCAGATACTCCTGCAGCTCGCTGTCGCTGTGCGAGCGGCTAATCACCACCAGCGGTGGACGCGCATCGCGCACCTGGATCTGCTTACGTACGCCGCACTCTTCCTTCCAGGCCTTCCCGTCTGCGGCGCTGTACATCACTTTTAACACCGGCGCGTAGACCACGCCCAGCACCGCTTTGCCTTTCTCAATCAGGGCAATGTTGACGGTGAACTCACCGTTGCGCTTGATGAACTCTTTCGTCCCGTCCAGTGGGTCTACCAGCCAGTAACGCTGCCAGTGCTGACGCTCTTCCCAGCTTTGCGGCGCTTCTTCAGAGAGCACAGGGATGTCCGGCGTTAAGGCCTGTAAACCCTGCAGGATCACCTTATGCGCCGCGATATCCGCTGCCGTGACCGGAGAGTCATCTGCTTTACTGACAACCTCCATGGGTTTACTACCGTCATACACCTGCATGATGGCTTCCCCCGCATCCCGTGCGAGCTGACAAATCTTATCTAGCATTTTCCACCTCTTTGTTAACGCAGTGAGGTTAACTCTTTGTTTTAGTTATATCGTAATGTGAACAATTCCGCTATCTGTGAAGCAATTCCGGTTTCAGGTTACTTTTTTCTGTCAGGATTCACATTTCTGTAAGCAACACGTTATAGATACATACTCTTTTGTGGCCTGGATCGAAAAAAGGACTCCTCTGATGATTAAGTTTAGCGCAACGCTCCTGGCGACGCTGATTGCAGCGAGCGTGCAGGCGGCGACGGTTGATCTGCGTATTCTGGAAACAACCGACCTGCACAGCAACATGATGGACTTCGATTACTACAAAGATACCCCGACGGAAAAATTCGGTCTGGTACGTACGGCAAGTTTGATCAACGCCGCGCGCGGTGAAGTGAAAAACAGCGTGCTGGTCGACAACGGCGATCTCATTCAGGGCAGCCCGCTCGGCGATTACATGGCGGCGAAGGGACTGAAAAAAGGCGAGATCCACCCTGTGTATAAAGCGATGAACACGCTGGACTACACCGTCGGCAACCTCGGCAACCACGAATTCAACTACGGCCTGAAATACCTGCATGATGCGCTGGCAGGGGCCAAATTCCCGTACGTTAACGCCAATATCATTGACGTTAAGACCCAAAAGCCGCTCTTTACCCCTTACCTGATTAAAGAGACAGAGGTGGTCGACCAGGACGGTAACAAGCAGACACTGAAAATCGGCTACATCGGTTTTGTGCCGCCGCAAATCATGACGTGGGATAAGGCAAACCTCAGCGGCAAAGTCACCGTTAACGACATTACCGAGACCGCGCGTAAATACGTGCCGGAGATGCGCGAGAAAGGGGCGGATTTGGTTGTCGTGGTCGCCCATTCCGGCCTCTCGGCCGATCCGTACCAGGCCATGGCAGAAAACTCCGTGTACTACCTGAGTGAAGTTCCGGGCGTCGACGCGATCCTCTTCGGTCACGCTCACGCGGTCTTCCCGGGCAACGATTTTGCCAGCATTAAAGGAGCGGACATCGAGAAAGGGACGCTCAACGGCGTGCCATCGGTGATGCCAGGCATGTGGGGCGACCATCTCGGCGTGGTGGATCTGGTGCTGAATAACGACGGCGGCAGCTGGAAGGTCACGCACTCAAAAGCTGAAGCGCGCCCGATTTACGACGCGGCAGCGAAAAAGTCACTGGCGGCGGAAGATAAAAAGCTGGTCGACGTGCTGAAGCACGATCACGACGCCACCCGTGAATTCGTCAGCAAACCGATCGGCAAATCCGCCGACAATATGTACAGCTTCCTGGCGCTGGTGCAGGATGACCCGACCGTCCAGGTGGTCAACATGGCGCAGAAAGCCTATGCCGAACACTTTATTCAGGGCGATCCGGATCTGGCAAAACTGCCGGTCCTCTCCGCCGCGGCACCGTTCAAAGTGGGCGGGCGTAAGAACGATCCGGCAAGCTATGTGGAGGTTGAAAAGGGCCAGTTGACCTTCCGTAACGCCGCCGATCTCTATCTCTACCCGAACACCCTGGTGGTGGTAAAAGCGACCGGTCAGGAGGTAAAAGAGTGGCTGGAGTGCTCCGCCGGGCAGTTTAACCAGATTGATCCGCACAGCAGTAAGCCGCAGTCGCTGATTAACTGGGACGGTTTCCGCACCTACAACTTTGATGTGATCGACGGCGTGAACTACCAGATTGACGTGACCCAGCCGGCAAAATATGACGGCGAGTGTCAGGCGATTAACCCGCAGGCAGAGCGCATCAAAAACCTGACCTTCAACGGTAAAGCGATTGATCCCAAAGCCACCTTCCTGGTGGTGACCAATAACTATCGCGCCTACGGCGGGAAGTTTGCCGGTACGGGGGACAGCCACATCGCCTTTGCCTCGCCGGACGAAAACCGCGCGGTGCTGGCCGCCTGGATCGGCGCGGAGTCGAAAAAGCGTGGAGAAATTCACCCGGCGGTGGATAACAACTGGCGTCTGGCGCCGATCCACAGCGCGACGCCGCTGGACATCCGCGTTGAAACCTCACCGTCCGATAAGGCAGCCGCGTTTATTAAGGATAAAGCGCAGTATCCGATGAAACAGGTGGCGACGGATGATATTGGGTTCGCCATTTATCAGCTTGACCTGAGCAAGTAAAAGAAAAACTTCCCTCTCCCTGTGGGAGAGGGTCAGGGTGAGGGCATCAGGCCGCACATTCCCGCCTTTTACGCCGCACGCTCGTCCCGATTCGCCATCACCTTCGGCGTATTCACCTCGATCCAGTCCGCCAGCGCGGCGACTTTCTCGCTCACCTCTACGCCAAGCGGCGTCAGGCTATACTCTACGTGCGGCGGCACAACCGGATACGACACGCGATCGACAAACCCGTCCATCTCCAGCGCCTGGAGTGACTGGGACAGCATCTTTTCACTTACGCCGCCCATTTTACGGCGCAGATCGCTAAAGCGGTGCGTTCCCTCACGCAGGGCCAGCAGAATCAGTACCCCCCAGCGGCTGGTCACGTGTTTGAGTACCTCCCGCGAAGGACACTGTTCCGCGAAAAGATTGCCATCGCGCATTTGTTCGCTGAGCGTCGGGATCGTTGTTTTCATACTTACCTTTTTGTACGTACTTACTAAAAGTTAGCTATGGTGCTAGTGTGCCACAACACCAGACAAACACGAAGGAGATTCATCATGATCGCGATTACCGGCGCTACCGGCCAGCTTGGCCATCTTGTTATCGAACAGCTGCTAAAAACCGTCCCGGCCGGCCAGATTGTAGCCATCGTACGTAACCCGGCGAAAGCGCAAGCCTTGAGCCAGCAGGGGATTGTGGTGCGTCAGGCTGACTACACCGACGAAGCCGCCTTCACCGCTGCGCTGAATGGCGTGGATAAGCTGCTGCTGATCTCGTCCAGCGAAGTCGGCCAGCGCGCGACACAGCACCAGAACGTGATTAACGCCGCCAAAGCCGCTGGCGTGAAATTTATCGCCTACACCAGCCTGCTGCATGCGGACACCTCTCCGCTGGGTCTGCACGTTGAGCACGTTGCCACGGAAAACGCGCTGGCGGCGTCCGGCATTCCTTATGCCCTGCTGCGCAACGGCTGGTATACCGAAAACTATCTGGCAAGCGCGCCGCCTGCGCTGGAGCATGGCGTCTTTATTGGTGCAGCCGGTGACGGCAAGATTGCCTCTGCCACCCGTGCAGACTATGCCGCGGCGGCGGCCAAAGTGATTGCTGAAGAGGGTCATGCGGGCAAGGTCTACGAACTGGCGGGCGACCACGGCTGGACGCTGAGCGAACTGGCGGCTGAGCTCAGCAAACAGAGCGGGAAGCCAGTCACCTATCAGAACCTCAGTGAGGCGGATTTTGCCGCCGCGCTGAAGGGGGTTGGTCTGCCGGCAGGGCTGGCGGATATGCTGGCGGACTCCGATGTGGGCGCGTCGAAAGGCGGCCTGTTCGACGACAGCCGTACCCTGAGTAAACTGATCGGCCGCCCGACCACGCCGCTGGCGGAGAGCGTCAAAGCCATCCTGTAATTGTTAAGAACTGGTTATTTTTTGTGGCATCCCCTCGGGTCATCTTTGATAATGGAGAGATGACCCATGAGGAGGCTCCCCGTGCAAGGCGTACCGGAACAGTTCATTGATGAGAGAGACCACGCGCGCTTTCGCCATCTGGCGCAGGTGCCGGGCATCGAACTCTATCACGCGCATATTTCCCGCTATGCCTTTGAGCCTCATACCCATGAAGCCTTCGGAATCGGCACCATTGAAACCGGTGCCGAGCGTTTTCGCTATCGCGGCACCCAGCACCTCGCCCCTGAAAAATCCGTTGTGACCATGAACCCGGACGAGATCCATACCGGTGAATCCGCCACCGAAGACGGCTGGCGCTACCGGATGGTGTACATCGAACCCGATCTGCTGGAAGAGGTTACCGGCCTCCGGCACTGGTGGTTTAGCGATGTGACCCGTTATGACCCGCTGCGCTCGCAGCAAATCGGCAGACTCATTTATGGTTTGTGGCACACGGACGACCCGCTGGCGCAAAAAGGGCTGCTGCTGGATCTGATTGAGACCTTCCAGCCGTTAGCCCACCACGCGCCGGTAATTCACGAAGGGGCACATCGGTTCGAACGGGTGCGTGAGTATCTGCACGATAACTATATGCACGCCCTGACGCTGGACGAGCTGGCCAGCGTCGTCTCGCTGAGCCCGTACCATTTCCAGCGCCAGTTCAAAGCCCATTTTCATGTGACGCCGCATCAGATGCTGATGGCCATCCGCCTGTGGCGCGCCAAGGCGTTCCTCACGCACGGCATGCCTGCAGCAGAAGTCGCCGCCGCAACCGGGCTGACCGACCAGTCGCATTTAACCCGCGCGTTTACCCGCCGCTACGGCATTACCCCCGTGCGCTATCAGAAGCAGGTCGCCCGGCGCTAATGCGCAATCTCATACAATACGCCCCCCTTTGCCCCGCCTACACTGATCGCAACGTGAATCAATGTGGATGGAAAAATGATTAGTGGTGTGTTGTATGCCCTGCTGGCCGGGATGATGTGGGGGCTGATTTTTGTCGGTCCGCTGATCGTGCCCGAATACCCGGCACTGCTGCAGTCGACAGGACGTTATCTGGCGCTGGGGCTAATTGCCCTCCCCCTGGCGTGGCTGGGACGCGCGCGCTTGCGTCAGCTTAGCCGTCAGGACTGGGGCACCGCGCTGGCGCTGACCATGATGGGTAATCTTGTCTATTACGTGTGCCTCGCCAGCGCCATTCAGCGTACCGGCGCGCCGGTGTCGACCATGATTATCGGCACGCTGCCGGTCGTCATCCCCGTCTTTGCGAACCTGCTCTACAGCCAGCGAGATGGCAAACTGGCGTGGTCAAAAATGGCGCCAGCGCTGATCTGCACCGCCGTGGGTCTGGTATGCGTCAATATTGCCGAACTGCGTCATGGGCGGGTGGACTTCAGCCTCTGGCGGTACGGCTCGGGGATCGGCCTGGCGTTTATTTCTGTCGCATGCTGGGCCTGGTATGCCCTGCGCAATGCGCGCTGGCTGCGGGAGAACCCGGAAAAACATCCAATGATGTGGGCAACGGCGCAGGCGCTGGTGACGCTGCCGATCTCACTGGCGGGATATGTTGGGGCGTGTATCTGGTTAAGCCATCAACAGCCGGACTTCGCACAGCCCTTCGGACCGCGACCATGGGTCTTTGTCGGGCTGATGATCGCCATTGCCGTGCTCTGCTCCTGGGTGGGCGCGCTGTGCTGGAACATTGCCAGCCAGAAGCTGCCGACGGTGATCTTAGGTCCGCTGATCGTCTTCGAAACCCTGGCCGGGCTGCTGTATACCTTCCTGATGCGCCAGAGCGTGCCGCCGCTGTTAACGGCCTGCGGGATCGCGTTGCTGGTGGTAGGGGTGGTGATGGCCGTTAAAGCAAAGCCGGAAAAACCGAGGGTCGTTCCGGCGTCGGAGATGTGATTTTTGCCGGGTGGCGGCTACGCCTTACCCGGCATGATATTAAAACGTTTCCCAGTTCGCTTCAGACGCAGCCGCGACGGGCTGCGCTTTAGGCACGTAGGTTTTTACCGGTGCCGTTTTGACCGCCTGGTTGCGGATGATTTTAAACACCGCCACCGCATCGTTCAGACGAGCAGCCTGGTCTTCAAGCGCGGCAGCCGCGGCCGCAGACTCTTCCACCAGCGAGGCGTTCTGCTGGGTCACGCGGTCCATCTCGGCTACCGCCTGGCCCACCTGGTCGATACCGCGGCTCTGCTCGTCAGAAGCCGAGGCAATTTCACCCATGATGTCGGTCACGCGGGTAACCGCATTAACGATCTCAGCCATCGTGGCTCCGGCTTCATTAACCAGCTGCGAGCCGGCGTTTACGCGCTCGCCGGAATCATCGATCAGCGCTTTGATCTCTTTCGCCGCCTGAGCGCTGCGCTGAGCCAGGGTACGCACTTCACCGGCCACCACCGCAAAGCCACGCCCCTGCTCACCTGCGCGTGCCGCTTCCACCGCCGCGTTCAACGCCAGGATATTAGTCTGGAAGGCAATACCGTCGATCACGTTAGTAATTTGCGCGATTTTACTGGAGCTGGTGGCGATCTCTTCCATGGTACGTACAACGCCTTCGACCACGTTTCCGCCCTTCTTCGCTGTTGAAGAGGCATCCAGCGCCAGACGGGAAGCCTGACGCGCGTTATCGGCGTTCTGCTTCACGGTTGCCGTCAGCTGTTCCATGCTGGCTGCCGTCTCTTCCAGGGAAGCAGCCTGCTGTTCGGTACGGGAAGAGAGATCGTTACTGCCGGCAGAAATTTCACCGGCACCAGTGTAAATGGTATCGGCCCCTTCTCGCACCACGCCCACGGTGTTCGCCAGTGAGGTTTGCATCTCCTGCACGTTGCGCGCCAGAATCGCCATTTCATTGTTACCGTCTGCCTGAATCGGCTGGGTCAAATCCCCTGCCGCAATGGCACGGATATGGTTGATGACCTCTTCCAGCGGCAGCAGCAGCACGCGGCGCATGGCTACCCAGCTGGAAATAATCACCACAATCACCAGCAACATCACCGCAGAGAGGATCCACAGGATGCGCTTGTAATCACTTTCATTATCCTGAATGCCTTTATCTGTCAGCGCAGCCTGCGCTTCACGCCATTCACGATAAACCGTCTGCATCGCGTTTTGTTTTTGCTCCGCATTCTGCTTAAACATATCTTCCAGATTGCCCTGGCTCAGCAGAACGTTCATTTGCGTCAGCGTCGCGGAGTATATGCGGTACTGCTCTTCAAGCCTGTTCGCCAGGTTTTCATCCAGCCCCGGGGTATTCGGCAAGGCATAATATTTATCGTAATGGACCTGCGCTTCCGCCAGCAGGTTTTTCGCCGTGTTCACCAGCTCATTTAACTGCCCGCCGTTAATCTGCGAGGCCATGCTGCTTTGCAGGCGCAGCATCCCGCGGTTCAGGGTGACGCGCGCCTGGTTCAGGCTGATCCACGCGTCGGTAAACTCCGCCACATTTTTGCTGGAAAGCTGCGACACGGTGAAGTTGTCTTTATCGTTATTCAGCGCGTTGATAAAGATACCGGCAGAAATCACTTGCATGATGCCGAGCACAAGCAGCACCGAAATGAGAAGGGTAATGACTTTTATACGTTTAAACATGCGTAGCCTTTGTTATATGCAGGTTTGTCTGACGTGGATCTATCGGCAGGCGCGGCGGGTTGTTTACTGTTTCTCCACTTTTAAAAAGTTTCTAAAGGATTTTCCCGAGCCCATTCAGGGAGTTAAAAGAGCTATTTTTTTGTGATCTGCATCGCATTTTCACCCTTCCCTCCTAAGGGTTATAGCGCCACCATAAAGATGCATTTAAAATGCAATTTATATTATTGATGACGAGGTAACTCCTATGGCCTTTCGCGACCAACCCCTTGGCGAGCTGGCGCTCTCCATTCCTCGCGCTTCTGCGCTGTTCCGTAAATACGATATGGATTACTGCTGCGGCGGTAAACAAACCCTGGCGCGTGCGGCTTCGCGCAAGGCGCTGGACGTTGAGGTGATTGAAGCAGAGCTGGCACAGCTGGCCGAGCAGCCTGTCGACAAGGACTGGCGCGCCGCCCCGCTTGCGGAAATCATTGACCATATCATCAAACGTTACCATGACCGTCATCGCGAACAACTGCCGGAACTGATCCTGCAGGCGACCAAAGTGGAACGCGTTCATGCCGACAAACCTTCCGTACCCCGCGGCCTGGCGAAATACCTGACCCTGCTGCACGAAGAGCTCTCCAGCCACATGATGAAAGAGGAGCAGATCCTCTTCCCGATGATAAAACAGGGAATGGGCAGTCAGGCGATGGGGCCCATCAGCGTGATGGAAAGCGAACATGATGAGGCGGGCGAACTGCTGGAGGTGATCAAGCACACCACCCACAACGTCACCCCGCCACCGGAAGCATGCACCACATGGAAAGCGATGTATAACGGCATTAACGAGATGATCGATGACCTGATGGACCACATCAGTCTGGAGAATAACGTTCTGTTCCCGCGGGCATTAGCGGGGGAATAAAAAAGCCCGGTGCCGCTAGCGCTTACCGGGCCTACAACGTCCTCGAACGTAGGCCGGGTAAGCGTCAGCGCCACCCGGCAACATGCTTACCGCATGCCTGCCATCCGTTTCTTACCGATAAACATCCAGCCCAGCCCCAGCGCGATAAACCACAGCGGCGTGACGATCAGTGCCTGACGGGTATCATCTTCCAGCGTCAGCAGAACCAGTACGAACACGAAGAACGCCATGCACACCCAGCACATCAGCTTGCCCAGCGGCATTTTGTAGATTGATTTTTCATGCAGGTGTGGACGCTGCTTGCGGTACACCAGGTATGAACACAGGATGATGGTCCAGACGAACATGAACAGGATCGCAGAGACCGTCGTGATCATGGTAAACGCGCCAATCACGCTTGGGTTCACGTAGAGCATTACCACGCCGCCCAGCAGGCACATGCAGGAGAAGGTCAGCCCTTTCGCCGGTACCGCACGTTTAGACAGCTTAGCAAACGCGCTCGGCGCCACGCCTTCCTGCGCCAGACCAAACAGCATACGGCTGGTAGAGAACACGCCGCTGTTGGCCGACGAGGCCGCAGAAGTCAGCACCACGAAGTTAATCAGGCTCGCGGCAGCAGGCAGACCCACCAGCACGAACAGCTCAACGAACGGGCTCTTGCTTGGCACCACTGAACTCCACGGCGTCACAGACATAATGATGATCAGCGCGAAGACATAGAACATGATGATACGCACCGGAATGGAGTTGATTGCGCGCGGCAGTGATTTCTCCGGATCTTTGGTTTCCGCAGCGGTCGTACCGACAAGCTCAATCCCCACAAAGGCGAACACCGCGATCTGGAAGCCCGCAAAGAAGCCACTGATGCCTTTCGGGAACCAGCCCCCATCATTCCACAGATGGGTGAACGATGCCTGAACACCGGTTGGGGACTGGAAGTGCGTCAGCACCATCACCAGACCCACCACGATGAGTCCGACAATCGCCACGATCTTGATCATCGCGAACCAGAACTCCATCTCACCGAACATTTTAACGGTGGCCAGGTTGAGGCTCAGCAGCAGCACAATGACTGCCAGCGAGGCCACCCAGTCCGACAGTCCCGGGAACCAGAACTGCGCGTAAGCCGTGATCGCCACGACATCCGCCATACCGGTCACAACCCAGCAGAACCAGTAGGTCCAGCCGGTGAAATAGCCTGCCCACGGCCCGAGCAGGTCAGAAGCAAAGTCGCTGAAGGATTTGTATTCGAGGTTCGAGAGCAGCAATTCACCCATTGCACGCATCACGAAGAACAGCATAAAACCGATAATCATATACACAAATATGATTGACGGTCCGGCGAGACTGATGGTTTTGCCTGACCCCATAAACAGCCCGGTACCGATGGCACCCCCAATGGCAATAAGCTGAATATGACGGTTTGTGAGATTGCGCCGTAGCGACTGTTCAGACGACGCCTCTTCGTCGGCGACGACTTTGACCTGATCTACCATGTGATATTTTCCTGTTTATGCCTGTCTGTGTTGTTAAGGCTCTTCTGGCCTTTAAATACGTCAAAAGATGACGTTCCCCGTGTAAGGGCTAATCGATATTAGGTAAGAATCGGCGGGATGAACACTATGATTTAGATATTATGTTAACAATATGTTGAAAGTGAGTGTCATATCACTCATACAGCGCGAAACAGCTCACAAAAATACACGCAACAGTTTCGTTTGCAAGATAAAATATTGATTACGTCGTAACTATAGGTTTTAACACTATTTTCCCCTCCCCAACCGGGGAGAGGAAATAAGAAAAGTCGATTACAGAATTTCCAGCAGCTCGACTTCAAATACCAGGGTGCTGAATGGCGGGATGGACGCGCCAGCGCCACGTTCACCGTAAGCCAGGTTATGCGGGATAGTCAGTTCCCATTTGGAACCGACTGGCATCAGGGTCAGCGCTTCGATCCAGCCCGCGATAACGCCGTTCACCGGGAACTCAGCCGGTTCGCCGCGCGCGACGGAGCTGTCGAAAACGGTACCGTCGATCAGTTTACCGGTGTAGTGGACGCGAACGTGGTCGGTACGCGCCGGGATTGCGCCGTCGCCCTGATTGATCACGCGGAACTGCAGACCGGACTCGGTGCTGTTCACGCCTTCACGCTCACGGTTCTCTTCGAGATATTTCACACCTTCGGCTGCCATCTCTTCAAAGCGCGCACGACGCACGGCGTCAGCACGTTCGTGGATTTCACGCAGCGCACGGTGTACGACATCGACCGGAACGGCAGGCTGTTTGCCTTCCAGCGCGTCAGCGATACCCGCCACCAGCGCTTCTGGTAACAGACCTTCCAGGCCGGATTCGCTCAGTTGCTGTCCTACCTGCAAGCCGATACCGTAACTTGCCTGCGCTTCGATAGTGTCAAAAGTCGGGGTGGACATGGGTTTTCCTTCCATCACATTTAAAGTAGCGGGCAGCATATCAGCCATGCCCTTATGGGTAAAACTTTGTCTGAAGTTAAGGTGACAAACCGCGACGAAACAGAAACAATAGAGAGAACCAGGATTAATCCCGAACTGATGTCACGGATGTCGGGTTTGCTACGTCGTTCAGGCAGTTAGCAAACTATACTTCGGAGCACAGGATAAAAAAGACGCGGAGCAGGAGGAGTGCCATGCCCGGGCGATTTGAACTGAAACCTACCCTGGCGAAAATCTGGCAAGCGCCGGACAATTTTCGCATCATGGATCCGCTGCCGCCTCTGCATCGCAGAGGGATCATCATTGGCGCGTTGATGGTGATCGTGGGCTTCCTGCTTCCTTCCGGTGGCGATGATGTCGATACCGCGCCCGTCACCCGCAACGCTCAGTTGGACATTCAGTCGCAAACGCGACCGCAGCCTGACGCACAACCCATGCAGACGCAACTCGTCACCCCGTCGAACGATCCGGGTCAGGTCGCACCGGTTGAGCCAGAGCCCATTCAGGATGAACAGCCGCAGGAGCAGGCCGCCACCCCGTCTGCGCCACCGGCACAACAACCCACCGGTATTGAACAGCAGTGGCGTTCCTATCGCGTAGAGCCGGGCAAAACCCTGGCACAGCTGTTCCGCGACCACAACCTGCCGCCGACCGACGTCTATGCCATGGCGCAAGTGGAAGGCGCGGGTAAGCCGCTCAGTAACCTGCAGAACGGGCAGATGGTGCAGATTCGCCAGAATGCCAGCGGTGTGGTGACAGGATTAACGATTGATACCGGCAATGGTCAGCAGGTGCTGTTTACTCGCCAGCCTGACGGCAGTTTTATCCGGGCGCGTTAAAAACCGGTTTCTTTAAAAAGCAAAACGCCGGCGCAAGGCCGGCGTTTCAACGTGAGCAGAGTAAAAAATTACTCAGCTACAACGTTAACAACCAGTTTAGCGAACACTTCGCTGTGAACCTGGAAGTCAACTTCGTGCTCACCAGTGGTACGCAGAACGCCGTTCGGCAGACGAACTTCGCTCTTAGCCACTTTAACGCCTGCTGCAGTAACTGCATCAGCGATATCGCGGGTACCGATGGAACCGAACAGTTTACCTTCGTCGCCAGCTTTGGAAGCGATGGTAACAGTGCCCAGTGCGTTGATTGCTTCAGCGCGAGCATTAGCAGCCGCCAGAACGTCAGCCAGTTTGGCTTCCAGTTCAGCGCGACGTGCTTCGAAAAACTCTACGTTTTTCTTGGTAGCTGGAACAGCTTTACCCTGTGGAACCAGGAAGTTACGAGCGTAGCCCGCTTTAACGTTTACCTGATCACCCAGGCTGCCCAGGTTTGCTACTTTATCAAGCAGAATAACTTGCATTACCTTATCCTCTTAAAGTCGTATTAATGGACCGTGCCCGATTACTGATGACGATCAGTGTACGGCAGCAGGGACAGGTAGCGAGCGCGTTTGATAGCGCGAGCCAGCTGACGCTGATATTTTGCACGAGTACCGGTGATACGGCTTGGGACAATCTTACCGCTTTCGGTGATGTAGTTTTTCAGCGTTGCGATATCTTTATAGTCGATCTCTTGAACGCCTTCCGCGGTGAAACGGCAGAACTTGCGACGACGGAAATAACGTGCCATATGGCTAGTCTCCAGAATCTATCAAATCAATCTGCTCGGCATGCAGAACCATTTTGCTCAGACCGTTCTTTGCCTTGTGGCAAGAAATGAACCCCTGAACGATTACTGCACTACCGACCGTTAAACTGTGAGTAATGGCCTGGTTTTCGTGTCCGCTAACAATAACGGGCATTTGGCACCACGCCTGCCGGTGAAACCCGGCTTCCTCTTGCACAGAACGATGCTCAAGCACGAACTGGCAATGCGGAATTCCTGATGGACTGACCTTTCGAAGGGGAGCCCTGCATACGATGCCGGACAACGCCAGACGGTTGGTCATCAGAAATTACTCTTCAGAATCCCCAGCATCAGAATCATCTGCGGTTTCGTTTGCGAAATCATCGCGACGCTCACGGCGCTCGTCTTTCGCTTTAACCATCGGAGATGCTTCGGTAACTGCGTGTTTAGTACGCATAACCATGCTGCGGATAACGGCATCGTTGAAGCGGAAGTTAGTTTCCAGCTCATCGATCACTTCCTGCGGCGCTTCAACGTTCATCAGAACGTAGTGAGCTTTGTGCAGTTTGTTGATCGGGTAAGCCAGCTGACGGCGGCCCCAGTCTTCCAGACGGTGGATCGTGCCCGCTGCTGCAGTGATTGCACCAGTGTAGCGCTCGATCATACCCGGAACCTGTTCGCTCTGGTCAGGATGGACCATAAAAACGATTTCGTAATGACGCATCGAATTGCTCCTTACGGATTATTCAGCCTCCTGTCTGGGTCAGCCGAGGCCCGGGGAGGCAAGGAACGTGTTAAAGGTCGGCTGAAAAATTGACGCGTTATAATACTTGCGCGCCCCCGGAAACTCAAGCTGATTGCACAAATAATTCGCACAAAGCGTAAAGCTGGTCTAAGTGGGTGATTTAAAATTAATCGCATCAGGAAGCGGTGTTTTTTTGAACAACTGCATCAGAAATGGTCACGCATCCCCGCCGGATGAGTGATTACACTTTAATCAGAGATCACCTGAATTAAAGAAGGAGCATTCCCCTCTCACAGCACGCAGTCGTGGAGCGCAAATCATGAAAAAAATCGCATTAGCCATTATGGCGGCGCTTTTGCTCAGTGCAAACGCGATGGCAGCCATCAAAATAGACGGCCGGCAGGCCAGGAACATGGATGATGTGCAAAGCTTGGGCGTAATCTACATTAATCATAATTTCGCCACTGAAAGTGAAGCAGATCAGGCGCTTAATGAAGAAACCGATGCACAGGGCGCAACCTACTATCACGTCGTTCTGACGCGTGAGCCCGGCAGCAACGGCAATATGCACGCCAGTGCAGATATTTACCGATAACGCTTTAACGCTAGCACCAGGAAAGCCAACAACGAGAACATAGCCATAGTTTACGTTGCCCCCTGCCCGGGGGCTTTTTTTTGTGAATGGCTCTGAAATACCACCGGTTACAACTGTTTTCGGTATTCCAGAGCGCTTATTCACTTCTGCCCGTAATAGGCATTCGGGCCGTGCTTGCGCATGAAATGCTTGTTCATCAGGTAATCATCAATGCCCTGAAGCTGTGGGTTGATGCCGCGGGCAATCCACGCCATGCGTGCCACCTCCTCCATCACGACAGCATTATGTACCGCGTCGTGAGCATCTTTTCCCCAGGCGAACGGACCGTGCTGATAGACCACAATACCTGGCGTATGCAACGGTTCAGTTTCACCCAGCGTATCGATAATCACCTTCCCGGTATTGAGTTCGTACTCCCCTTCCACTTCAGCCTGCGTTAACGCGCGGGTGCAGGGAATGTCGCCAAAGAAGTAGTCCGCATGAGTCGTGCCCAGCGCCGGAATGGCCAGCCCCGCCTGCGCCCAGGCCGTGGCATGGGTCGAGTGGGTATGCACGACGCCGCCCAGTGATGGATAGCGTCGGTACAGCGCCAGATGCGTGGCCGTATCTGAAGAGGGACGCCATTTTCCCTCCACAACCTGTCCGTTGAGATCCACCACCACCATATCGTCAACGGTCATGGTGTCATACGCCACGCCGCTCGGTTTGATCACCACCCGCCCCTGCTCGCGATCGATAGCGCTGACGTTGCCCCAGGTGAACGTAACCAGTCCGTAACGCGGGAGATCCATATTGGCCTCAAAGACCTGCTGTTTGAGCTTAAGCATATTCAGCCTCCAGTAACCCCGCCTGCGCCATGCGCTCGCGCACCCAGTCCCGGGCTTTTGCCACTTCCGCGGCCGGGTCGTCCGACGTTTCACTCCACATCTCAATCAGGTACGGCCCGCAGTAGCCTGTCTGTTTGAGCGTCTGGAAGCACCGTTCAAAATCCACCACCCCGGTGCCGAACGGAACATTTTTGAATACGCCGGGACGGGTATCTTTGACGTGAACCGCCACGATATGCCCGATCCCCGCCTGCAGCTCCATTTGTACGTCGTTATCCCACGCCGACAGATTGCCGATATCAGGATAGAGCTGGAACCACGGGTTGTTCAGGTAATGTGCGTAGCCCAGCGCCTTACTGATGGAGTTCATCAACGGATAATCCATGATCTCCATCGCCAGCGTCACCTGCGCGCGGCTGGCCATCTCGACGCTCTCTTTCAGGCCGTCACGAAAACGACGGCGCGTTTCATCATTGGCTTCCTGGTAGTAAACGTCATACCCGGCGAGCTGAATCACGCGAATGCCAACATCCTGCGCAAAGCGAATGGCTTTACGCATGATCGCCAGCCCCTGCGCACGCACGGCATCATCTTCGCTGCCAAGCGGAAAACGACGGTGGGCGCTGAGGCACATGGAAGGCACGCGCACGCCCGTTTCCGCGATAGCGCTCACCAGCGCCAGACGTTGTACGCGGCTCCAGTCGAGGCGAGAGAGACGCGCGTCCGTCTCATCCACTGACATTTCGACAAAATCGAAATCCAGCTGTTTTGCCAGCTGCAACCGCTCCAGCCAGCACTCCCCCGCAGGGAGTGCCTTTTCATAGATGCCAAGCGGGACCTGTTTTGACAACATACCCGCTCCTTAGCCCCAAAGCTGAGCGATTGAGCGTTTGAACTGACGCGCGGCTTCCACCGGAGAGGCCGCATCACGAATGCTACGCCCCGCAATAAAGACGTGAATCGGGATGCCCTTGAACAGCGGCAGATCTTCCAGCGCCAGACCACCGGTAACGGTCACTTTAAAGCCCATATCCGCCAGGCGTTTAATCGCGCTGATATCCGCATCGCTCCACGCCACGCCTGCGGCCTGGGCATCACGGCTGCGGTGATAAACCACCTGCTGAATGCCAGCCTCGCGCCACGCCTGTGCCTGCTCCCAGGTCCAGAAACCGGTCAGTTCGATCTGCACATCGCCGTTGAACTCTTTTGCCACATCTAGCGCACCTTTCGCGGTGTTGATATCCGCACAGCAGATCACGGTGACCCAGTCAGCGTTAGCTTCGAAGCACATGCGGGAGAGAATTTTTCCGGCGTCAGCAATTTTGGCATCCGCCAGCACGATTTTGTGTGGATAGAGCGCTTTCAGGTCGCGAACGGCGCGAACGCCCTCGCCTACGCACAGAATGGTGCCCACCTCGATGATGTCCACTTCTTCGGCGATCAGACGGGTCGTTTCGTAAGCGTGGGACAACGTCTGGTTATCCAGCGCAACCTGCAACATCGGTAATGACATTTTCAATTCCTCTTAAACGGCCGCCGCTGTGGCGTTATCAATTAAATTCAGAACGTCCTGCGCAGTGCGGCAGGCGCGTAAACGGTCAAAATTCGCTTCGTCATCAAATAGATTAACGATCTGCATGATGCCGACCTCCTGATGGGTGTTGGCATCCACGGCCGCCATGGTGATCAGAATGTCGACCGGGTCGTTATCTTCATGGTTAAACACCAGCGGGGTTTTCAGCGTCACCAGCGCGAAGCCGGTTTTCTTCACACCCTCTTCCGGACGGCCATGCGGCATGGCCAGGCCTGGCGCAATGACAAAGTAAGGGCCGTGCTGGGCCACGCCATCAAGAATGGCCTGGTAATAACGCGGCTCGACTACGTCAGCCTTAACCAGTAAATCCACGCTCAGCTTGACCGCTTCCTGCCAGGTGCTGGCCTCAGCCTGTAAAAGGATGGAGTTATTCTCCGCCAGCGAATCACGTAGTTTCATTGGGCGTCCTTACTTCACGTCTTGGGGGAAGTGTTCTTTGATCACGTCCAGCAGCTTGGGGCCAAAATCCGCTGGCGACAGCATGTTGCGGACGCCCACCACATATTTATTGCCTGACACACTAATTTCACCGGCGATATGGGTAGAGGCGATGATGATATCCGCGCCGTTCAGCTCGCTTTTGTATTCGCCCACTGCACAGCTGTTTACCGTGTGGTCAATGTTGGACTGGGTTAAAAACTGGTCCACTTTCATCTTCATGATCATGGAGCTACCTTGCCCATTGCCACAGACAGCCAGAATACGTACGGTCATAATCGAAACTCCTTAATGAGCAGAAACTTCTGCTGTTTGTTTTTCCGCATCTTCTTCAGCGCGCAGCGCGCGACCCGCGAAGAACATATAAGCCAGAGCAATCAGGATAATGACGGCCATAAAGACCAGTCCGACGGAGGCGAAGCCCTGCATCATCGGTGGGGCCAGAATTGACCAGTCCGCCATGCCCATCCAGGCGCTCATACCGGTGAGCTTGACCGCCCACACGCAACCGAAGATTTCCACCATGCCCATCACCAGGCAGATCTTGAGCGCTGCGCGCCAGCCGCCAAAGTGGTTCGCAAAGACGCCAATGGTGGCGTTGGAGAAGAACATCGGGATAAAGCCAGGAATGATCAGAATGGACGAGCCGCAGCCCACCAGGATGCCCACCGCAATCAGCTGGCCGATGGTGCCCCACATAAAGCCCCAGACCACCGCGTTCGGCGCGAAGCTGTAGATAGCGGCGCAGTCGATGGCCAGCACCGCGCCGGGAATCAGGCGCTGGGAGATCCCGTTGAAGGCTTCCGAGAGCTCAGCAACGAACATACGGACGCCCTGAGTAATGATGAAAATCGCCACCGCGAAGGAGAAACCGGTCTGCAGGATATAGACCGTCCAGTGGGTTTTCCCCGCCATCGCCTGCACCACGTCAATACCGAAGGAGAGCAGAATGGCCCCGAAGAAAATGGTCATCACAATGGCGGTTGAGACGATGTTGTCGTGGAAGATATTCAGCCAGCCCGGCAGCTTAAGATCTTCAACGCTGTCCTCTTTTTTACCCAGGTACGGAGCAACTTTGTAAGCAATCCAGGAGGCAAACTGCTGCTGATGGCCGATGGAGAAGCCACAGCCGTCAGTGACGTCTTGCGTCGGCTTGTACATCATGTTGGAGGTGATCCCCCAGTAGAGCGATACCAGCACGGCCGTGCAGATAATCGTGGTCCACATGGGGTAACCGAAGATATAGAGAGACACCGCGATCAGCCCCGCCTGCTGGAACATGATGTGCCCCGTCAGCATGATGGTGCGAATACCGGTAATACGGCGCAGCAGAACGTAAAGGATGTTCAGCGCCAGCGCGAGCAGAACCGCGTAACCCACCCAGCTGTAGGCATCCCCCATGCGATCGATGGTGGCCATCATTGAGGCGTAGGTATCAGAGATCGCGCCGTTGATACCATACACTTCCGACATTTTCGCCACGACCGGTTTAAAGGTGCTGGTCAGGATGCCAGACCCTGCCTGCAACAGCATGAAGCCGATAATGGTCTTAATCGTGCCTTTGATAATCACGCTCACGCTTTTACGCAGCAGGATATAACCCAGGCACGTCACAATCCCCAGCAGCAGCGGGGCGTTAGTCATTACCTGATTAAAGAAAACGGTAAAGACGTTGTAGAGGATCTCCATAACTCTCTCCAGCAATGAGAACACAAGGGGCAATCCCTGTGAGGTTGGTGTCATCACTCTATTAATCAAAAATAATCACCACAAGATTGCATTTGATTATTTGTGACGTATCCCGCAAATTATTTCCATGCAGTTAGTAATGGCTTTTTCATTCGCATCGAAAAATCAAATTAACCCATATAATTCAATCGATTAATTTTTATCACGAACTCGTTTAACAAGGTGAAAGCGGCAAAACCGTGAAGTAGAACAGATAAAGTTCCGCATTTTCACCATTGCAAAGTGCGTAAAAGGATGCCAGCATTAATCACAACAAATCACAATATGATTACTTTTGATTGAAGCAGGAGTGAAAACGATGAGTAAAGTGAACACCATCACCCGTGAATCATGGATTCTGAGCACCTTCCCGGAATGGGGTAGCTGGCTGAATGAAGAGATCGAGCAGGAAAACGTGGCTCCTGGTACCTTTGCAATGTGGTGGTTGGGTTGCACCGGCATCTGGCTGAAATCAGAGGGTGGCGCGAATATCTGTGTCGATTTCTGGTGCGGCACGGGCAAACAGAGCCACGGCAACCCGCTGATGAAAAAAGGGCATCAGATGCAGCGCATGGCGGGTGTCGAAAAACTACAGCCGAACCTGCGTACGACACCGTTTGTGCTTGATCCCTTTGCGATTCGCCAGATCGATGCCGTGCTCTCCACTCACGATCATAACGATCATATCGACGTGAACGTGGCGGCGGCTGTGATGCAAAACTGCCCTGACAACGTGCCGTTTATCGGGCCGCAGACCTGCGTGGATTTATGGGTCGGCTGGGGAGTGCCAAAAGAGCGTTGCATCGTGATGAAGCCAGGCGACGTGGTGAAAATCAAAGACATTGAAATCCATGCGCTGGATGCCTTTGACCGTACCGCATTGATTACCCTGCCAGCCGATCAAAAGGCCGCGGGCGTTTTGCCAGACGGTATGGATGAGCGTGCAGTCAACTATCTGTTTAAAACCCCTGGCGGTTCCCTCTACCACAGCGGTGACTCTCACTACTCTAATTACTATGCGAAGCACGGTAACGAACATCAGATTGATGTGGCGCTGGGCTCCTACGGCGAGAACCCGCGCGGTATTACTGACAAGATGACCAGCGCCGATATGCTGCGCATGGCGGAAGCACTGAACACCAAAGTGGTGATCCCGTTCCACCATGATATCTGGTCGAATTTCCAGGCCGATCCGCAGGAAATCCGCGTATTGTGGGAGATGAAGAAAGATCGCCTGAAGTATGGCTTCAAGCCGTTCATCTGGCAGGTCGGCGGCAAATTCACCTGGCCGCTGGACAAAGATAATCTCGAATATCACTACCCGCGTGGTTTCGATGATTGCTTCACCATTGAGCCTGACCTGCCATTCAAGTCCTTCCTCTGATTGTGCAGCCGCCTCGCCAGACAGGATGCCTGGCGAGGCCATTTTCTTTTAGTATTTTCAGGCTATTTCAAATATTATCTTTTCAAATCAATTATTATCGGAATAGCTCATGACGGAAGCGCAACGGCATCAAATTCTCCTGGAACTCCTGGCGCAAACAGGGTTCGTCACCGTCGAGAAAGTGATCGAACGTTTAGGGATCTCCCCGGCAACGGCGCGGCGGGATATCAACAAGCTGGACGAAAGCGGCAAACTGAAAAAAGTCCGCAACGGGGCAGAGGCCATCAGCCAGCAGCGCCCTCGCTGGACCCCGATGAATATCCATCAGGCACAAAATCATGATGAAAAAGTGCGAATTGCCAGAGCCGCGTCACAGCTGGTGAATCCCGGCGAGAGTGTGGTCATCAACTGCGGCTCCACGGCGTTTCTGCTGGGTCGCGAAATGTGCGGCAAACCGGTGCAAATCATCACTAATTACTTACCGCTCGCTAACTATCTGATCGATCAGGAGCACGAGAGCGTGGTGATCATGGGCGGCCAGTACAACAAGAGTCAGTCCATTACGCTCAGCCCGCAGGACAGCGAAAACAGTCTCTATGCCGGACACTGGATGTTTACCAGCGGCAAAGGCCTGACCGCGGATGGCCTGTATAAAACCGATATGTTGACCGCCATGGCGGAACAAAACATGCTCAACGTCGTGGGCAAGCTCGTGGTGCTGGTCGACAGCAGCAAAGTGGGCGAGCGCGCAGGAATGTTATTCAGCCGCGCCGAACAGATCGACATGGTGATCACCGGCAAAAGTGCCAACCCGGAAATCCTCCAGAAGCTGGAGGATCAGGGCGTAAAAATCCTGCGCGTTTAAAGGTGCTGGCGGAAAAACGCTACCGTGGCGTCCAGCGCCGTTGGCGTGATGCGGTGGCGGACGCCCGCTTCCCACAGGCACGTCAGATTACCGTCCCGTCCTTCATGCTTTAACGCCTGCTGTAGACGGAAAGTGCCTTCGGGTGGTACCACATCATCCGCATCACCGTGCCACAGCAGCAGCGGGCGATCGGCCAGACGTGGCAATGCCCGGGTCACCTCCCACTCTGCCAGCGTCGCCGTCACTTCCGCGACATCCTGAGGGGGGAAAAGCGTCTTCGCCAGCGACGTAAAATAGCCCGAGCCCATCAGACAGGCGACGGACGTCACGTCAGGATGATGCGTCATAATCCCCAGCGCGGCCATCCCCCCCATCGACGCCCCGGCCACGGCCAGTCGATTGTCGGCCACCAGCCCGGCCGCATAAAGCGCATCACGCAACCCGGCAAACTCGGTCAAACTGCCGTGCAGAATGTGCCAGAACCGCCCAAGCCGCGCCTGTTCATCGCCCGTGAAGCGTGCGCCGTGGTCGGGGGCATCCGGCATCACTACCCGAAACCCCGCCTGCGCCAGCGCCACTGCAAAATAACTGTAAACCAGCTTTGATGACGTAAACCCGTGATAGAAAACGACAACCGGTAGCGGTTTATCACGTTTGCCCGCGGGCGTCGCGTGTAAAATCTCGTGGTCGCCGAGGTGGCGTATTTCAATTTCAATCATTGTCGACCCTCTGCGAATGTATGATTCATAATGTTGAGAACTGGGTTACGCTTTCACGTCATTTTCATTCGAAATATACGTCCCAGCTAACACTTCGGGAACATTCCCCCGCAAACTCAATTCACAGACAACTACACTATGGCTATCAGGAAACGAGATATGGTTATGCGCAGGTTTGCTGCTTTATTGCTGGTGTTTCTGCTCAGTGGCTGTAGCGCGCTGCAGGGTACGCCGCAACCCGCTCCACCGGTCGCCGATCATCCACAGGAGATTCGTCGTAATCAGACGGAAGGATTACAACGAATGGGCACCGTCTCCGCGCTGGTTCGCGGTTCTCCGGATGACGCAGAAGAGGCAATAAAAGCACAAGCCGTCGCCGCCAAAGCAGATTACTACGTCATCATTATGATCGACGAAACCATCATAACGGGACAGTGGTACTCACAGGCAATTTTGTACCGTAAATAATGGTTTTCCTTTGAACGACATTTACACTGCTTTGCGTCCATAGACATTTTCCTGTCCACAATAAACTCCACGACCGCGTCAATGGAAGGGAGTTTATTCGCGAAGGATTGCCCGGCGGATACCGGAGATATGTGAAATGGAGCTGACGATGAAACGAACTCTTGCTTTGACCTCTCTGTTGCTCTCAGCAGGCCTGGTGAGCACAACCGCGCAGTCGGCAGAATTCGCCAGTGCTGATTGTGTGACTGGCCTGAATGAAATTGGCCAGATCTCCGTGAATAATATCTCGGGGAGCCCGCAGGACGTTGAACGTGTCGTGGCATTAAAGGCCGATGAGCAGGGTGCTTCCTGGTATCGCATCATCCAGATGCAGGAAGATAACCATATTGACCACTGGCGGGTACAGGCCATTCTCTACGTATAATCCCCTCCTGATAAAAGCCACTTATTTTTAGTGGCTTTTCGTTTTTGCAAATTTTTTATCTCCGATAAAACCAATTAACAACAATAAAATAACATTTTGTTACACTAATTTAGTAAACGTAATCTCTGCTCTGCCGTTGAAGAACCATACTTTTTCAATAATGAGCAATTTATGATCACTGTTTTTCGCCGTGCAGGCCTGGGGGCGAAGCTATCGCTACTTACAGGCGTCAGTGTCGCCACGCTATTTCTGCTGTTCACTTTTCTGCTCAGCCAAAAAGCCAGCCAGCAGCTTGAAGCCCTTGCGGTAGAGGATCTGCATAATCAGTCCACCGGTATGGTCGACATGGTGCAGATGTTTAACACCAGCCTGAGTGAAGAAGTGGAGAGCTATACCCGGCTGTTTACCACCTTTTTACCGCAGCCTCTGAGCATTGATGCTTCTCAACCCCAGATAATTAATGGGCTCAGCGTTCCACTGCTGAAAGGGGGAGAAACCGGACTGCATGAAAACAACACCCTGTCGGACGATTTCCTGAACCGTACAGGCGCCATTTCCACGCTATTTGTACGCAGCGGTAATGACTTTGTCCGCGTCGCCACGTCCCTGCGCAAAGAGAATGGCGATCGGGCGATGGGTACCGTTCTGGATGCCTCCAGTCCGGCCTTTGCCGCCGTTAACAAAGGTGAAGTCTACCGCGGCCTGGCCCTGTTATTTGGCAAGCGCTACATCACTCAGTACCAGCCGGTTAAAAATGCCGAAGGGCAGGTCATTGCGATTGTCTTTGTCGGGGTGGACATCTCTCACTCATGGAACGTCATGCGCGAGAAAATCCTGAACCGCCGCCTGGGCGAGAGCGGTCATTTCTTTGTGCTGGATCGCAGCAACGGCAAAACCCGCGGGCAATATCTGTTCCACACCACGGAAGAGGGGCAATTGCCCAGGTGGGACGTCGCGACGCAGCAACAGCTGCTGGGTGACAAACCTGGCACGCTGGAACGCACAAGCGACGATGGACGCACGCTGAAAATGGCGTACACCCCGCTGCCAGGCTGGAACTGGACTATCGTGGGTGAAGTGGATAAATCGGTGCTGCTCGCAAGCGTCAACGCCATGCGCGACCGTTTCCTGCTGGCTGGCGTGGTCTTATCCATTCTCTTTGCAGCTCTGTTCGTGGTGCTTATTCGCCGGATGCTGACCCGGCCGCTGCGCAACGTGATCCATCTTGCCCGGCAATATGCCGCGGGCGATCCCCGCTCCAGCCTGCCCGTGACACGCCAGGACGAGGTCGGGCAGTTGATCGATGCCATCAACGGCATCGGCGGCGGCCTGCAAAAAATTGTGCTGCAGGTTCGCGAAGCTGCAAGTGAGATCCATTTGGGCACCAACGCGCTGGCCTCCGATACCGGGGAGATTTCAGAGCAGATCAACAAGCAGGCGAGCAGCGTGGAAGAGACCTCCGCCAGCATGGAGCAACTGGCCGCGACCGTACAGCAAAATGCCGCCAATATGGAGCAAACGCAGCAGCTGGTGGGTGAAACCTCGCTCGCGGTCCATCAGGGTGGCGAAACCGTCGCCCACGCCGTGTCGACCATGGATGACATTCGCGAAGCGTCAAAACGCATTGAAGACATCACCCGCGTGATCGAGTCCATCGCTTTTCAGACCAATATTCTGGCGCTGAATGCGGCAGTGGAAGCGGCCCGCGCTGGCGAGCACGGTAAAGGGTTTGCGGTCGTCGCGCAGGAAGTTCGTGCCGTGGCGGGGCGTAGTGCGAATGCAGTGAAGGAGATTGAACAGCTGATTGGCGATACCCTCAGGAAAGTGAGCGAGGGTCACGCGCTGTCTGAACAGACGCGCCTGGCGATGGATGCCATCATCGTTCATATCGATAACATCAGCCAGCTGGTCACCGAGATTAACCATGCCTCACGCGAGCAATCCGCGGGGATCGGTCAGGTGAATCTCGCCATGACCCATATTGGCGAAGCGTCGCATATCAATGCCGATCGCATCTCACGCAGCGAACAAACCGCACAAACGCTGCGCGAGAAGGGCTCACATCTGACCGAACTGGTGAGTCTGTTCCAGCTTAAAAACTAGCCAACCCTGCCCGTGGCACGCAGCAGCAGGTCACTTTGTACCTGCTCGCTCATCAGCGTACCGCCGCGGGTATCCAGCATCATGCGGCACCACGCCTGCGCCACCGGGGGCGACGCGTGCCGCAGCATTTGGCTACCGGCGCCCAGTAAAAAGAGCTGTTGAGCAATCTCCCTGCCCTGTGCCTCCTGCGGCTTACGCAGTTTTTGCTGAAGCTGTCGCCAGCTGCGGTCGAAGTGTCTGTCCTGCCCTTTTACCTGCGCAAACTCATCGGCAAGCAGGTCGTGAATTCCCGGCTGCTTCGCCAGCACCCGCAGCACGTCCAGACACATGATATTGCCTGACCCTTCCCAGATGCTGTTCACCGGCATCTCGCGGTACAGACGGGGAAGTTCACTCTCCTCGCAATATCCGACGCCCCCCAGCACCTCCATCGCTTCCGCCACAAACGGAATGCCCGCTTTACACACGCTAAATTTCGCCGCCGGGGTAAACAGCCGCGCCCAGGCAGCCTCCTGCGGATCGGCGCTTTTATCCCACGCCCGGGCCAGACGGAACAGCAGCGCCGTTTGCCCCTCCAGCATCAGCGCCATTCGGCTCAATATCTCGCGCATTAACGGCTGGTCGATGAGGTTTTTGCCGAACGTCTGCCGCTGATGGGCGTGATACAGCGCCACCGAGAGCGCCCGACGCATCAGTCCGTGGCTCCCCAGCGCGCAGTCAAAGCGCGTCAGCCCGCCCATTTTCAGTATCTGCCGAACCCCTTCGCCCTCTTCCCCCAGTAGCCAGCCGGAGGCGTCGAGAAACTCTGCCTCGCTGCTGGCATTCGAGCGGTTGCCGAGCTTGTCCTTAAGGCGCTCCAGCCGCACGGCATTGCGCTGTCCGTCAGGCAAAAAGCGCGGAACAAAAAAGCAGGATAGCCCGCCTTTTGCCTGCGCCAGCACCAGATGGGCATCGCTTTGCGGGACGGAGAAAAACCATTTATGCCCCACCAGCCGGTAGCTGCCGTCGCTACATTTCTCCGCTTTGGTGGTGTTGCTGAGCACGTCTGAGCCGCCCTGTTTTTCCGTCATCCCCATGCCGATCAGCAGCCCGCGTTTTTGTCCCGCCGGAGCGAGATGGGGATCGTAGCGATCGCTCAGTAATGGCGTCAGCCAGTGCCGGAAAGGTTCAGGTAGCGCCTGCTGCAGCAGCGGTGTGGCGGCAAACGTCATGGTGACGGGGCACAGCGTTCCGGCTTCCACCTGCGCATGCAGGACAAATCGCGCGGCCCTGGCAACAAAGGAGCCTTTACGCGCCTCCTCTTCCCATGCGAGGTTATGTACGCGGTTGGCACACAGTCCCTGCATCAGCAAGTGCCACGCCGGGTGAAAGCGGACGTCATCCAGCCGTTCCCCGGTGGGGTCATAGCGCAATAACTCCGGCGGATTCACGTTCGCCAGCCTGCCCAGCTCCAGCGATTCCGCAGTACCTAACTGCTGGCCGATGCTGGCGAGAAGCTCGATATCCCACTCAGCACCTTCGCGGGTCACCGCGTCACGCAGGGCACAATCAGAAAGGAAAAGGTTGCTGTTTGAGAGTGGTGAAGGTTGATTAAAAACGGTATGGGTTTGCCAGTGCATGCTGTTTCCCTCCTTCAGTGGCAATGAAGGTAAGTATGGACAGACCCCGATAACGCTGCATGGGAGTGCGGTCACACAGTAGCGATCCCGCTGATATCATTCGTGAAATAGCTCACATAACATAAGAATAAACTATTTCACCACCTCTTCTTTGTTGAATAATTTATTCCCCCCTTTCAGTGAGGAAAGTTATGCAACCGAATGCGCACAAGCGAGCATTAATTGCAGGCTCCATTGGTAATTTTATCGAGTGGTATGAGTTTGCGGTCTATGGTTTTCTCGCAACCGTCATTGCGAAGAATTTCTTCCAGCTTGAAGGCGAAGCGGGGCTGACCAGCCTGATCCTCACCTACGCCTCGTTTGCCATCGCTTTCTTCTTCCGTCCGCTGGGAGCGGTGGTGTTTGGTCGCATCGGCGACCGGATTGGCCGAAAGCCGACGCTGATTATTGTGCTGGTGTTGATGACCCTCGCCACCGCCGCCATTGGTATGGTCCCGGTCTATGCCAGCATTGGCATTGCCGCGCCGCTCATTATCACGCTCCTGCGCATCCTGCAGGGGTTGTTCGCGGGCGGCGAGTACGGCGGTGCGGTCTCACTGATGACGGAGTTCGCCCCGCGCGGCAAACGCGGCCTGTACGGCGCGTGGCAGTCCTTCACCGTGGCGCTGGGCTTGTTAGCGGGCGCAGGCATTGTGGCGCTGCTCTCCGCCCTCCTCACGCCGGAAGCCCTGCATGACTGGGGCTGGCGCATTCCATTCTTCCTGGCGTTGCCTATGGGTATCGTGGCGCTGTGGCTGCGTGTCAGTATGGAAGAGACGCCAGGCTTTGTGCAGCAGCAGGGAAAACCGATTGCCGCTCAGGCGGATACCCTCGCCACGCTGAAAGCCATCATGTTGGGAATTGGCCGGGTAATGGTGTGGTCCGCAGCGGGGTACACCTATCTGGTGATTATGCCGACCTATCTGCAGTCAGCCCTGCATACCGGGTTTAACCAGGCGCTGCTGATCGCGGTAATTTCGAATATCGGTTTTGCGCTGACGATTATTCCGTCAGGGATCCTGAGCGACAGAATTGGCCGCCGCACGGTGATGATTATCGCCACTGTTTTGCTGCTGATCCTCGCCCTGCCGCTGCTGAAAATTCTGCAGGCGGAGTCCAGCACCCTGGCGGTGAAGACAGTCGTGGTCCTGATTGCAGGCGGTCTGGTAGGCATGCTGGCAGGGCCGGGGCCGGCAATGCTCTCTGAGATGTTCCCGACGCGCGTGCGCTATACCGGGCTTGGGCTGGCTTACTCCCTGTCGAATGCAATTTTCTCGGGCTGTGCGGGGCTGATTATCACCGGGCTGATTAAAGAAACGGGCAACCTGAATATTCCGGCGTATTACGTGATGGCGACGGCGGTAGTGAGTATTGTCGCGCTGATGACGCTGAGGAAGGATGACCATTTGCGGTCGTTAGAGGAGTGAGGTTGTTTTGCCGGGTGGCGG
>NZ_JAIWJZ010000072.1:0-34720 GCF_020216105.1 Enterobacter sp. K16B | reverse complement strand
TTTTAATCAATTGGTCGCAGGTTCGAATCCTGCACGACCCACCAATGTTAAAAAGCGCCCTAAAGGCGCTTTTTTGCTATCTGCGATGCAACAAATGCTCCGCATATCTATTCCCGGTGACTTTTCACTTCAGATTCGCTATCTTGTTTAGTATACAAAACACAATTGCCATGCGTTTTGCTATGTCAGGCAAAAGAAAGGCAATATTGTTAAGCCAGTAAAACGAGAAGCCATAATGAGCGTGATGTTTGATCCTGAAGCCGCAATCTATCCGTTTCCGCCAAAGCCTGTCCCGCTAAGCGTGGATGAAAAACAGTTCTACCGAGAGAAAATCAAGCGTCTTCTCAAAGAGCGAGATGCGGTGATGGTGGCGCATTACTATACCGATCCGGAAATCCAGCAACTGGCGGAAGAGACAGGAGGCTGTATTTCTGACTCACTGGAGATGGCGCGCTTCGGTGCACGGCATCCAGCCTCCACGCTGCTGGTCGCAGGGGTGCGTTTTATGGGCGAAACGGCAAAGATCCTCAGCCCTGAAAAAACCATTCTGATGCCTACGCTTAATGCGGAGTGTTCACTGGACCTCGGCTGCCCCATTGATGAATTTAGCGCTTTCTGTGACGCCCACCCTGACCGTACGGTTGTGGTGTACGCTAACACCTCCGCGGCGGTAAAAGCGCGCGCTGACTGGGTGGTCACATCGAGTATCGCCGTTGAACTGATAGAACACCTGGATAGCCTGGGTGAGAAAATTATCTGGGCACCTGACCGCCATCTCGGCAATTATGTCCAGAAGCAGACGGGGGCAGACGTCCTCTGCTGGCAGGGCGCCTGCATTGTGCACGACGAGTTCAAGACCCAGGCGCTGGCGCGCATGAAGGCGCTTTATCCTGACGCGGCCATTCTGGTTCACCCTGAATCACCGCAGTCAATTGTCGACATGGCAGACGCCGTGGGCTCCACCAGCCAGCTTATCAACGCGGCCAGGACGTTGCCTCACAAGCAGCTTATTGTGGCGACCGATCGCGGTATCTTTTATAAGATGCAGCAGGCCGTGCCGGAGAAAGAGCTTCTTGAAGCCCCCACGGCAGGTGAGGGGGCAACGTGCCGCAGCTGTGCGCACTGTCCGTGGATGGCGATGAACGGTCTGAAAGCCATTGCCGAAGGGTTAGAAACCGGCGGTGCGGCGCATGAAATTCATGTGGATGCTGCCCTGCGTGAAGGCGCGTTAGTTCCACTTAACCGCATGCTGGATTTTGCGGCTACACTACGTACTTAATTCAAAACGCTCTGGGGAAAAGATGGATTTTTTTAGCACACAGAACATTCTGGTTCATATACCGATTGGTGCAGGTGGCTATGACCTGTCATGGATTGAGGCGGTTGGTACGCTGGCAGGATTATTGTGTATCTGGCTGGCAAGCCTTGAGAAGATCAGTAATTACGCGTTTGGGATCATTAACGTCACGCTGTTTGCGATTATCTTCTTCCAGATCCAGCTGTACGCCAGCCTGCTTTTGCAGCTGTTCTTCTTTGCGGCAAATATCTACGGGTGGTACGCGTGGTCGCGGCAGAACAGTCAGCAGGAGGCGGAGTTGCAGATCCGCTGGCTGCCCTTACCGAAAGCCATCGCCTGGTTTGTCGCGTGCGTGGTTGCCATTGGTTTAATGACGGTCTATATCAACCCGGTATTTGCATTCCTGACCCAAATTGCCGTGGCGGTCATGTCCGGTATCGGTTTGCATGTGACGATGCCGGAACTGCAGCCGGACGCCTTCCCGTTCTGGGATTCCTGCATGATGGTGCTGTCGATTGCGGCGATGATCCTGATGACCCGTAAATACGTTGAGAACTGGCTGCTGTGGGTCATCATTAACGTCATCAGCGTGGTGATTTTTGCTCTGCAGGGTGTGTATGCCATGTCGCTGGAATATCTGCTGCTGACCTTCATCGCGCTGAATGGTAGTCGGATGTGGATTAACAGCGCGCGTGAGCGAGGCTCTCACGCGCTTTCCCGTTAAGGGTGATGATGATGTGAATGGCCGGACTGCGCCTCGTTAAGGTGGCAGTCTGGCCCGTTACAGGGCTGGTACTCCATCTGGATGGTGGCGTGGCCAATGTCGTAGTGATGTTCAAGGAAATGCTGGATGCGTTCAAGGAGCGCATCATGGTCGTGAGGCGGGATCACCTGGACGTGCATTGTCATGACCGGTTTTTCCCCTACCAGCCAGACGTGCACATGATGAACGTTGCGTACTTCCGGAACTGAGCGGCGCAGGTTACGCTTCAGCTCGTCGATATCCATGGATGTCGGCGCCCCTTCAAGCAGTTCATTAACGCTCTCCTTCAGCAGACGCCAGGCGCTGCGCAAGACCAGACACGACACCAGCACGGACAGAATCGGATCGACGGGCGTCCAGCCGGTATAGAGGATCACCAGTGCGGCCACAATCGCCCCGACTGAGCCGAGCAAATCCCCCAGTACATGCAGGGCAGCCGCGCGCACGTTGAGGTTCTTCTCCCCACTCCCACGATGCAAAATCCAGAAGGCCAGGATATTCGCCAGCAGTCCGGCCACGGCAATCACCATCATTGTTGTCCCGGCGATCGGCTGAGGGTGTCTGAAGCGCTGTACCGCTTCCCAGACGATAAGCACGGTAATGACCACCAGCGCAATGGCGTTAACAAACGCGGCAAGGGTTGTCAGCCTCAGCCAGCCGAAGGTATGGCGCGCGTTCGGAGGACGACGAGCAAACTGCACGGCCAGCAGGGCGAAGAGCAGCGCGGCTGCGTCGGTCAGCATATGTCCGGCATCAGCCAGAAGCGCCAGAGAGCCGGAAACCAGCCCGCCAATGACCTCGATCACCATAAAGGTTGCCGTGACGCCAAAGGCCAGCATCAGTCGTTTAGCGTTGTCGTTGCCGGGAGTGTGTGAGTGCGAATGGGTATGCGCCATGTGTGCTTTCCTGGTGTGTTATTGTTTTTAGTGTAGCGTTTTTAATAGGTTACTCCAAAAAGAAAGGAGAGCCTGAGCTCTCCTCTTTCTTCCCGATCACAACAGATTACTGGGTCGTGCCATCGGTTTTGGTATTGGCGTCATTACCCACTTTGTCGTTGGGATCCGGGCATTTGCCGTCTTTACACATCGAGTTTTTATGGACTTCATCCGAACTCATGTTGTCATGATTCATGGTACCGGAACCACTACCGTTCGGGTGCAACATGGTGCCCCCGGTATTGGTGTTGCCGGTATTAATCTGGTTGTTATCGACATTATTCGGGGCGATATTCTGTTTTGCATCAGGGGCGACCTGGCCTGCTGATGCTGCCGCATTGGCATCACCGTTGTTGTCTGAGGTGCCCGTTTCAGCGGCAAGGACGCTGCCGCTTGCCAGAGTGAGAGTGGCAGTCAGGAAGAGGGTTGCCAGTTTCGTCATTTTCATCATGGTGCTCCTGTTCTTGTCGTTACGCTGGATAACATTCTCCAACAGTGCATCTTTTTCAAAGGCGAAAGATCCCGCCTTACCGACTTACGTCAGTACGGAATCGCGTTTAAGCGTTTAAAAATGGTTGTTACAGTTAAAAAGCTTAGGTTAGATCTCGTTTTTCGCTATTTTGTGGCGATTTTTTGGCGAATTCCAGGAATTATCTGCGTGAAGTGTAAAACCGTGTTTACACTTCCTGGTCGACAAGATAGATTGAAAGGATTGCTTTCATTACTAAAGATATGGCAGAGCTGGAAAGAAAATGAATTATCAGAACGACGATTTACGCATTAAAGAGATCAATGAGTTATTACCTCCTGTAGCACTCCTTGAGAAATTCCCCGCCACTGAAAATGCCGCAAACACGGTTTCTCATGCTCGTAAAGCGATCCACAAGATCCTGAAAGGTAATGACGATCGTCTTCTGGTGGTGATTGGTCCATGCTCCATTCACGACCCTGCAGCCGCGAAAGAGTACGCTGCCCGTCTGCTCACCCTGCGTGAAGAGCTGAAAGGCGAGCTGGAGATCGTGATGCGCGTTTACTTTGAAAAACCGCGTACCACGGTGGGCTGGAAAGGGCTGATTAACGATCCACATATGGACAATAGCTTCCAGATCAACGACGGCCTGCGTATTGCCCGTAAGCTGCTGCTCGAAATCAACGACAGTGGCCTGCCTGCAGCCGGTGAGTTCCTGGATATGATTACGCCACAGTATCTGGCTGACCTGATGAGCTGGGGGGCGATTGGTGCGCGCACCACGGAGTCTCAGGTTCACCGTGAGCTGGCGTCCGGCCTCTCTTGCCCGGTAGGTTTTAAAAACGGTACCGACGGCACAATCAAGGTGGCGATTGATGCCATCAATGCCGCAGGTGCGCCGCACTGCTTCCTGTCCGTGACCAAATGGGGACACTCTGCCATCGTTAACACCAGCGGTAACGGTGACTGCCATATCATTCTGCGCGGCGGTAAAGAGCCGAACTACAGCGCAAAACATGTGGCAGAAGTCAAAGTTGGGCTGGAGAAAGCAGGGCTGCCACCGCAGGTGATGATTGACTTCAGCCACGCGAACTCCAGCAAGCAGTTTAAAAAACAGATGGAAGTGGGCGCAGATGTCTGTCAGCAGATTGCCGGCGGCGAGAAAGCGGTGATTGGGGTGATGATCGAAAGTCATCTGGTTGAAGGTAACCAGAACCTGGAAGGCAGCGAGCCGCTGGTTTACGGTAAAAGCGTCACCGATGCCTGCATCGGCTGGGACGACACCGACACGATCCTCCGTCAGCTGGCGAATGCGGTAAAAGCGCGTCGCGGTTAATCCGGTTGGGGAAATAAAAAAGCGCGGAAGGCTCCGCGCTTTTTTTATGGCTGGCGAAAATTACTTCGCTTTACCCTGGTTCGCAACAGCCGCTGCTTTCGCCGCGATCTCATCTGCGTTACCCAGATAGTAGTGTTTGATTGGTTTGAAGTTCTCGTCGAACTCATACACCAGCGGTACGCCGGTTGGGATGTTCAGTTCGAGAATTTCATCTTCGCCCATGTTGTCCAGGTATTTCACCAGCGCACGCAGGGAGTTACCGTGAGCGGCGATGATCACGCGCTCACCGCTTTTCAGGCGTGGCAGAATGGTTTCGTTCCAGTAAGGCACAACGCGGTCGATGGTCAGAGCCAGGCTCTCGGTGGTTGGCAGCTCAGCGTCAGTCAGTTTTGCGTAGCGTGGGTCATGGCCCGGGTAACGCTCGTCATCTTTGGTCAGCTCTGGTGGGGTAACCGCGAAGCCGCGACGCCACTGTTTAACCTGCTCATCACCGTATTTCTCAGCGGTTTCGGCTTTGTTCAGACCCTGCAGCGCACCGTAATGACGCTCGTTCAGTTTCCAGGATTTCCCAACCGGCAGCCAGGCCTGATCCAGTTCGTCCAGCACGTTCCACAGGGTGTGGATGGCACGTTTCAGCACAGAGGTGTAAGCAAAATCAAAGCTGAAGCCTTCTTCCTTCAGCAGTTTACCCGCTGCTTTTGCTTCGCTTACGCCTTTTTCAGACAGATCAACGTCGTACCAACCGGTAAAGCGGTTTTCGTTGTTCCACTGGCTTTCGCCGTGACGTACCAGGACCAGCTTAGTAATAGCCATCTCTTACTCCTCAAGCATTTTTAGAATGATAACAATTCTCATTATATTGCCGTGGCCGTGCCAGCAGCAACGCTTAACCCTAACCATAGCGAAAATAGTCTCTGAGTGTAAGATGCTTGTGAATCCAGGGTTATGATTTTGTCTGCGATCGGCGCTATTTTCAGCAAAGCGTGCAGAAAAAAGCCCTCTGATGGGAGGGCTGAAAATCAATGCGGAATAAAATGGTATTCCGTCACGCTCACGTACTCTTCACCCGGGCGTAGCACACAGTCTGGCTGTGGCCATTCCGGATGATTCGGGCTGTCCGGCAGGAACTCGCTCTCCAGCGCCAGTCCTTGCCAGTCGCTGTACTCAACGTGTTCGCGCGCCGTCGTGCCGCCAAGGAAGTTACCAGAGTAGAATTGCAGGGCAGGCGCGGTGGTGTAAACCGTCATCTGCAGCTTCTCATCGCTGGACCAGACCTGCGCGGCAGGCTGCTTCACATCGCCTTTTGCCAGCAGCAGGAACGCATGGTCGTAACCTTTCACCTTGCGCTGATCGTCATCGCTCAGGAAATCCTGGGCTATCGTTTTCGCGCGGCGGAAATCAAAGCTGGTGCCGTTCACGGATTTCAGGCCCTGATACGGAATGCCCATCTCGTCAACCGGCAAATAATCATCGGCAAGGAGTTGCAGCTTGTGGTTACGTACGTCGCACTGGTTACCGTCCAGATTAAAGTACGCGTGGTTGGTCAGGTTGACCGGACACGGCTTGTCGACCGTTGCACGGTATTCAATGGCGATACGGTTGTCGTCGGTCAACGTAAAGCGCGCGAAAGCGGTAAGATTACCCGGGAAGCCCTGATCGCCATCATGGGAATCCAGTGAGAACAGCACTTCGCCGTCGTTTTGCCGGACAATTTTCCACCGGCGTTTATCAAAGCCTTCTGGCCCGCCGTGGAGCTGGTTTTCACCCTGGCTTGGAAGCAGGGTGTACTGCACGCCGTCGAGTTCAAAACGGCTTTTCGCGATGCGGTTAGCATAGCGTCCGACAGACGCGCCCAGATAGGCGGACTGATGAATATACTGCTCAGGCGAGGCGCAGCCGAGAAGGGTTTCGCGTACGCTGCCATCCGGCATGGGGACGCGGGCAGAGAGCAGCGTGGCTCCCCAGTCCATCAGCGTAACCACCATCCCTGCGCTGTTGCGCAGGGTTAACAGGCGATACGGCAGACCATCCGGTGCGAGGGTGGGTGTTTCGTTTAGCACTGTCCGGCTCCTTGTGATGCTTTACACACGTAGAAAGTTTCTTTAATACCTGTTTTTGCTTCGTACTGTTTCTCCACCGCCTGCTGGACGGCAGGAACAAGTTCTTCCGGCACAAGGGCAACAATACAGCCCCCGAAGCCACCGCCGGTCATACGCACGCCGCCTTTATCGCCAATTGCCGCTTTCACGATCTCAACCAGCGTATCAATCTGCGGCACGGTGATTTCAAAATCATCACGCATGGAGGCATGCGATTCCGCCATCAGCTCACCCATACGTTTCAAATCGCCTTTCGCCAGCGCGGACGCCGCTTCAACGGTACGGGCGTTTTCTGTCAGTACGTGACGAACGCGTTTGGCGACAATAGGATCCAGCTCGTGTGCCACTTTATTGAATTCATTAAGCGTAACGTCGCGCAGGGCAGATTGCTGGAAGAAGCGAGCGCCCGTTTCACATTGTTCGCGGCGCGTGTTGTATTCGCTGCCCACCAGCGTGCGTTTAAAGTTACTGTTGATAATCACGACTGCCGCACCTTTTGGCAGAGGAACGGCTTTGGTCCCTAGCGTCCGGCAGTCAATCAGCAGCGCGTGTTCTTTTTTGCCCAGCGCAGTGATCAGCTGGTCCATGATGCCGCAATTACAGCCCACGAACTGGTTTTCCGCTTCCTGACCGTTGAGCGCAATTTGCGCGCCATCCAGCGGCAGATGATAAAGCTGCTGGAAGACGGTGCCAACGGCGACTTCCAGAGACGCAGAGGAGCTTAAGCCCGCACCTTGCGGCACGTTGCCGCTGATGACGAGATCCGCACCACCAAAATTCTTATTACGTTTTTGCAGATGTTTCACTACGCCGCGCACGTAGTTAGACCACTGCTGGCTGTCGTGCGTCACAATCGGAGCATCGAGGGAAAATTCGTCCGTCTCATTACCGTAATCTGCGGCAATCACGCGGACTTTACGATCGTCGCGTTTTGCACAGCTGATGACCGTCTGGTAGTCAATGGCGCAGGGCAGAACAAAACCGTCGTTGTAGTCGGTGTGTTCACCAATCAGGTTAACGCGGCCAGGCGCCTGGATAATGTGGGTGGCAGGGTAGCCAAATTTTTCAGCAAACAGGGATTGTGTTTTATCTTTCAGACTCATTTTTAGACTCCTGATTCGCGATAGTGGACGTCGCTAACGGCACGCAGACGTTCTGCCGCCTGTTCCGCCGTCAGGTCACGCTGGGTTTCCGCCAGCATTTCATAGCCCACCATAAATTTACGCACCGTCGCAGAGCGCAGCAGCGGCGGATAGAAATGGGCATGCAACTGCCAGTGTTGATTCTCTTCCCCGTTAAACGGTGCGCCGTGCCAGCCCATTGAGTACGGGAAGGAGCACTGGAACAGGTTGTCGTAACGGCTGGTCAGTTTTTTCAGCGCCAGAGCAAGGTCGTCGCGCTGCGCGTCGCTGAGATCGGTGATGCGCTGAACGTGTGCTTTCGGCAGCAGCAGCGTTTCAAACGGCCAGGCTGCCCAGTAAGGCACAACGGCCAGCCAGTGTTCAGTTTCCACCACGGTCCGGCTGCCGTCGGCCCGTTCGCGCTGCGTGTAATCCACCAGCATTGGCGAGCCATTTTCGGCGTAATAGGCTTTCTGCAGACGGTCCTCACGCTCGGCTTCGTTGGGCAGGAAACTGTTCGCCCAGATCTGACCATGCGGGTGCGGGTTAGAGCAGCCCATGGCCGCGCCTTTATTTTCAAATACCTGTACCCACGGGTAAGTCTGGCCCAGCTCCGCGGTTTGTGCCTGCCAGGTACTGACCACCTCTTGCAGTGCCTCAACGCTCAGCTCCGGCAGCGTTTTGCTGTGATCGGGCGAGAAGCAGATCACACGGCTGGTCCCGCGGGCGCTTTCACAGCGCATCAGCGGATCGTGGCTCGCAGGCGCGTCCGGCGTGTCGGTCATCAGGGCGGCAAAATCATTGGTAAAAACGAAGGTGCCTTTATAGTCCGGGTTTTTATCTCCCGTTACGCGCGTGTTGCCCGGACACAGGAAGCAGTCCGGGTCGTGCTGTGGCAGCGTTTGTTTCGCAGGCGTCTCTTGCGCCCCCTGCCAGGGGCGCTTGGCGCGATGCGGAGAAACCAAAATCCATTGCCCACTTAGCGGGTTAAAACGACGATGCGGATGATCGACGGGATTAAACGAAGTCATGACGGATCCTTAGTCCGGATACCCCTGAGGATGGCGCGACTGCCAGTGCCAGGTATCCTGTGCCATTTCATCAAGCGTGCGGGTGACACGCCAGTTAAGCTCTTTATCGGCTTTGGAGGCATCGGCCCAGTACGCCGGGAGATCGCCTTCGCGACGCGGAGCGAAGTGGTAGTTCACCGGCTTGCCGCAGGCTTTGCTGAAGGCGTTAACCACATCCAGCACGCTGCTGCCAATACCGGCGCCGAGGTTGTAAATATGTACGCCCGGTTTGTCGGCCAGCTGCTGCATCGCTGCCACGTGGCCGTCAGCCAGATCCATCACGTGAATATAGTCACGCACGCCGGTGCCATCTTCAGTCGGATAATCATTGCCGAAAATAGCCAGTGACTCACGACGACCCACCGCCACCTGGGCGATATACGGCATCAGGTTATTCGGAATGCCCTGCGGATCTTCACCCATATCGCCAGACGGATGGGCGCCCACCGGGTTGAAGTAGCGCAGCAACGCGATGCTCCACTCAGGCTGTGCTTTTTGCAGATCGGTCAGGATCTGCTCCACCATCAGTTTGCTCTTGCCATACGGGCTTTGTGGTGTACCGGTTGGGAAGCTTTCAACGTAAGGAATTTTAGGCTGATCGCCATAGACGGTCGCGGAAGAGCTGAAGATAAAGTTCTTCACGTTTGCGGCGCGCATCGCAGAGATTAAACGCAGCGTACCGTTGACGTTATTGTCGTAATACTCGAGCGGCTTTGCGACCGACTCCCCGACGGCTTTCAGGCCGGCGAAGTGGATCACCGTTTCAATAGCATGGTCGTGAAGGATCTCGGTCATCAGCGCTTCATTGCGGATGTCGCCTTCGACGAATGTTGGCTGTTTCCCGCCAAGACGTTCAATCACAGGCAGCACGCTGCGCTTACTGTTGCACAGGTTATCGAGGATGATGACATCATGACCGTTTTGCAGCAGCTGCACGCAGGTATGACTACCTATGTAACCGCTACCACCTGTTACCAGAACTCGCATAATTCGCTCCATTGGGCTTATGGTATGTAATAACCATAGCATAACAGAGACGCGAAAAGTGTGACATGGGATAAAATAGTGGAATCGTTTACACTGTTTTTAAAATCCGATTTTCAGCAGCCATGAGGCATTGTAGATCAACGGGATAGAGATGTCTTAGTGCAGGTTATCTGAAAAACGGAGGGCCTGGCCCTCCGAAGGTTAATCGATTTTGCTGAGCTGATAATGATACTGCTCCCCGTCCGGAACAAATTCAAGACGATGCGTGATGCAGGCGGGGGCATCCTCGGCATGGTGTGAAACGAACAGCAGCTGCGTTTCACCTTCGCTAATCAGCACATCCACAAAGCGGCGGATAAGTTGTCGATTGAGCGGATCCAGCCCCTGAAGGGGTTCATCCAGAATGAGCAGCGTAGGATGTTTCACCAGTGCGCGCACGATCAGCGCCAGGCGCTGTTGTCCCCATGACAGGCTATGAAACGGCGCGTCAGCGACCCGGTTATCCATGCCCAGAATGTCCAGCCACTGCTGAGCCAGCTTTTGCTGTTTATCCGATACCGCCTGATAAATGCCGATGGAGTCAAAATAGCCTGAGAGGATCACGTTGCGTACCGTGGTGCTGACCCGGTAATCCAGATGCAGGCTGCTGCTGACGTAGCCAATGTGTTTTTTGATATCCCAGATAGTTTCACCGCTGCCGCGACGGCGGCCAAACAGCGTCAGATCGTTGCTATAACCCTGCGGGTGATCGCCGGTGATCAGACTCAGCAGCGTCGATTTTCCCGCGCCGTTGGGGCCGACAATTTGCCAGTGCTCCCCAGGATTAACCGTCCAGCTCAGGTGGTTAAGGATCGGGCGATCGTCATACGAGACCACGCCATCATGCAGCACGATGCGCGGCTGGTGGGGATCAAGCGCGTGGCGAGCCGAAGGGGCGTCGGGTTCCGGAAGGGTAATTCCGTCAAGCCGTTCGCTGTGTGCGAGCTGGGCGATGAGCGCCTGCTTAAGCAGCGCCGATTTTTCCCCTGTCTCGGCCAGATTACAATCGGCCAGTACGCCTGCATGCTGGATAAAATCCGGGATCTCATCAAAGCGGTTAAGCACCAGCACGAGGGTATATCCCTGCTGATTCAGCGACGCCAGCAGGGCTGCCAGCTGCGCACGGGACTGCACGTCAAGGCCGTCGAACGGTTCGTCGAGGATCAGCAGCTCAGGCTCGCTCATCAGGGCCTGACAAAGCAGTGTTTTCCGCGTCTCACCGGTGGAGAGGTATTTGAAGCGTCGGGTCAGCAGGGCGGAAATGCCAAACTGTTCTGCCAGGCGCTGACAGCGGGCTGGATCCTTCACCTCATCCTGAATGATTTCCGCCGTCGTGCGGCCGGTATCGTCTTCGCCCGGGCTGAGTAAATCGGTGTTGTTGCGCTGCCACTCGTCGCTCACCAGCTTTTGCAGTTGTTCAAATGAGAGGCGCGTCAGGCGGGTAAACTCGCTCTGGTTTTCACCTTTAAGGAGGGGAAGCTCTCCGGCCAGCGCGCGGGCCAGCGCAGATTTACCGCTGCCGTTGGTGCCGACAAACGCCCAGCTTTCACCTGCGCGTATTGTCAAATCAGCAATCGTCAGCGTTCGGGTATCGCCAAGACGAAACGTGCCTTGCGAAATATGCAATGATGACATGATTTATCCCTGTTTTTGCAGCAATAGTTATCAGGGATACGCACTGTCGGTACGATTGTCAATGTGCTTAGCACAAAGTGGCGATAATCACCCGGTCTGCGTTGAACCAGGCGGTGACGACAGCACCTTCTTCTAAATCGTCCGCCTCGCTGAGCGGTACCGTCGCGCACAGCATTTGCCCGTCTGCCAGGGTCATCAGCACTTCGCACTGCGCTTCGCCGCGTTCGATACGGCTGATGGTGCCCTGAAGCTGGTTATCTGCTGCCTTTGCCGTATCGGGATTGCGTGTGAGGTTGACCCACGGCGCTTTCAGCAGCACCAGCACCTCTTTTCCTTCATCGAGTCCAAGACGCTCTGCGCTCTGCGCCGTGATGGCGGCTTTCAGACGGGTGGTACCATCGGCAAGCAGGATCTCAATATGCTGCTGTATCTGCAGATTATCGCGCGCCGTCACTGTGCCAAACCACTGGTTTCGGGCGCTGGTTTGTAATGAGAAGCGGGAAATAGCGGCCAGCAAACTGTCCAGCGGCACGTTATCGTCGTCACTCAGCACATCAAACGCTTTTTGCTGGATCCGGGCCAGCAGATCGTAAAGCTGAATAAGGCGCTGGCCGTAACGTGTCACGATTGCGCCACCTCCGCCTTTGCCGCCCGTGGCCCTGTCTACCAGCGGATGTTCGCTCAGGGTGTTCATCTCATTGATGGCATCCCAGGCGCTTTTATAGCTGATCCCGGCATTTTTCGCCCCCTGGCTAATTGAGCCCGTTTGTCCTATCTGTTTAAGCAGGGTGATACGTCGCGGATCGGCGAAAAGCTTTTGCTGAAGTCTGAGAGTAAGGAGAATTTCGGCCTGCATAACAGTATCCTGGCAAAAAGGGTATTGTGACCCAAATGGTGCAGGGCGCAAAGGGTACCGCACAAAAGGGGATGTTTTTCTCACCTGAAAGGGTAGAATAAGCCATTCACAATATCTGGAGAAAACCATGTTAGAGTTGTTGAAAAGTCTGGTATTCGCCGTGATCATGGTACCAGTAGTGATGGCCATCATCCTCGGTGCCATCTACGGCCTGGGTGAAGTGTTCAACGTCTTTTCGAACATTGGTCACAGAGACCGCGCTAAAAAACAGCATTGATTCCCCACAAAACGCCCGGCCAGTCCGGGCGTTTTGCTCTCAAGTTTTTCTTCTTTTCACCGATATTCTTTTACAGATGACACCGGTTTACCCCTTGAGCGGTACGAATAAACGCTGGGATCTCCCTGACGTTATCGTTATATTAATGCGTATATAACGCTACTGACAGGAGTGACAAATGGTACGTTCATGGGTACGCCTTTTCGCAGGGGCTACACTGACGCTTTCGCTTACCGGACACGCGCTGGCGGACGACGGCAAAATTACGGTCTTTGCGGCGGCGTCGCTGACCAACGCGCTGCAGGATATCGCGGCGGCGTATAAAAAAGAGAACAACGTCGAGGTGGTCTCCTCGTTTGCCTCTTCCTCTACGCTGGCGCGCCAGATAGAAGCGGGCGCACCGGCGGATCTGTTCATTTCGGCGGACCAGAAGTGGATGGATTACGCAGCGGAGAAAAAAGCGATTGATGCGTCAACCCGCGAAACGCTGCTGGGCAATAGCCTGGTTGTCGTGGCGCCGAAAGCCAGTGCCCTGGCTGACATCACCATCAACAAAGCAACAGACTGGACCCGGCTTCTGAACGGGGGGCGTCTGGCGGTGGGGGATCCGGATCATGTTCCGGCCGGCATTTACGCCAAAGAAGCGCTGCAAAAACTGGGCGCGTGGGAGACGCTGTCGCCGAAACTGGCGCCAGCAGAAGATGTTCGCGGCGCACTGGCGCTGGTGGAACGCAACGAAGCCCCGCTGGGCATTGTGTACGGCTCTGATGCCGTGGCCAGCAAGGGGGTGAAAGTGGTCGCAACGTTCCCGGAAGACTCCCACAAAAAAGTGGAATACCCTGTTGCGATTGTTGATGGACATAAAAATGCGACCGTGACGGCTTTCCGCGATTATCTGAAGGGGCCGCACGCGTCCGCAATCTTTAAACGTTATGGATTTACGACTCACTGATGATATTGACCGATCCTGAATGGCAGGCTGTTCTGCTGAGCCTGAAAGTCTCTTCCCTGGCGGTTGCGCTGAGTTTGCCCTTTGGGATCTTCTTTGCCTGGTTACTGGTTCGCTGTCAGTTTCCCGGCAAAGCGCTGCTCGACAGCGTGCTGCATCTTCCGCTCGTGTTGCCGCCCGTGGTGGTAGGTTATCTGCTGCTGATTTCGATGGGGCGACGCGGTTTTATTGGCGAAAAACTTTATGACTGGTTTGGGCTGACGTTTGCGTTTAGCTGGCGCGGGGCGGTCCTGGCCGCAGCGGTGATGTCATTCCCGTTGATGGTGAGAGCGATCCGCCTTGCGCTGGAAGGTGTGGACATGAAGCTCGAACAGGCAGCCCGCACGCTGGGCGCCGGGCGCTGGCGCGTCTTTTTCACCATCACACTTCCGCTCACGCTGCCGGGTATTATTGTCGGCACGGTGTTGGCCTTCGCCCGGTCGCTCGGCGAGTTTGGCGCCACGATCACCTTTGTGTCGAACATTCCCGGCGAGACGCGAACCCTTCCTTCGGCCATGTATACCCTGATCCAGACGCCGGGAGGAGAGGGGGCCGCCGCGCGGCTGTGCATCATCTCCATTGTGTTAGCCCTGGTATCGCTGCTGGTGTCGGAATGGCTGGCGAGAGTCAGTCGTGAGCGGATGGGGAAATAGACATGCTTGAGCTTCATTTCACTCAGACGCTGGGAAACCATACCCTGACGCTTAACGAGACGCTGCCTGCAAGCGGTATCACCGCTATTTTTGGCGTCTCAGGGGCGGGCAAAACGTCGTTGATCAATGCGATAAGCGGCCTGACCCGTCCGCAGTCAGGACGGATTGTATTGAATAACCGCGTCTTAAATGACGTGGAAAATAAGGTATATCTGTCGCCTGATAAACGTCGTATTGGCTATGTTTTCCAGGATGCACGCTTATTCCCGCACTACAGCGTGCGCGGCAACCTGCGTTACGGAATGGCGAAAAGCATGGCTTCGCAGTTTGATAAACTGGTCACGCTGTTAGGTATTGAACCGCTGCTCGACAGACTGCCTTCTTCGCTTTCCGGCGGAGAGAAACAGCGCGTGGCGATTGGCCGCGCGTTGCTGACCGCACCCGAACTGCTGCTGCTTGACGAACCGCTGGCCTCGCTGGATATTCCGCGTAAACGTGAGCTCCTGCCTTATCTGCAGCGCCTGACGCGTGAAATCAACATTCCGATGCTCTACGTCAGCCATTCGCTGGATGAGATCCTGCATCTGGCCGATAACGTGCTGGTGCTGGAAGAGGGCAGCGTGAAGGCCTTCGGCAAACTGGAAGAGGTATGGGGCAGCAGCGTAATGCATCCCTGGCTACCGAAAGAGCAGCAGAGCAGCATTCTGAAAGTGAGCGTTCTGGAACACCATCCGCACTACGCGATGACCGCGCTGGCATTGGGCGATCAGCATCTGTGGGTTAACCGGATCGATAAACCGCTGCAGTCAGTCCTGCGGATCCGCATTCAGGCCTCGGATGTCTCTCTGGTTTTACAACCCCCGCTGCAGACCAGCATTCGAAATATTCTGCGTGCCAAAGTGGCAGAGTGTTTTGATGACAACGGCCAGGTGGAAGTGAAGCTGGAGGTGGGGAGCAGAACGCTCTGGGCGCGCATCAGCCCCTGGGCCCGGGATGAGTTGGGGATCAAACCCGGCCTGTGGCTTTACGCGCAAATCAAGAGCGTCTCAATCACTACCTGATTACAGCAGGTGGGTATAAATGTACTGCGCGATGCTGTCGGAGGTGTTGTCACCAATCACCACGTTGGCGCGCGCCTTCACGGCATCATCGGCATTGCCCATCGCCACACCCGTACCGGCGGCTTCCAGCATGCTGATGTCGTTGTAGTTATCGCCAAAGGCAATCACGTCCTGCATCGACCCGCCCTGGGACTCCACGTACTGCGTCAGACGCTTGCCTTTGCTGTTACCCTTGCGGGCAATATCTACCTGATCGTGCCAGGACCATTCGCACTCCAGACCCAGCGTCTGTTCCACGTGTTTCGCGAAGCTATTCAGTTTGGTGGTATCTTCATCCGTCAGGGCGAATTTCCAGATCGCCTCAACATCCTGAGCGGCCTGACGCAGGGAGGAAACCTGAGTAAAGACCGGACGCTGGGCTTCAGGCAGAGACAACGCCCAGTTGCTGGTGCGCACCACATGGCCGGTTGGACGCTCGTAGACCATTGCGTTGTCCACATACATCAGGCCGTGAACGTCATGCTCATCAAGCAGATCAATCAACTGCAGCGCCTGGGGTACCGGCAGCGGGTCGGATGCTAAAACCTTTTTTGCCTGATAATCATACAAATAAGTGCCATTACAGCAAATTGCAGGTGTATCTAACGCCAGTGCCTGATAAAAAGGGTGAATGGCAACGTGATGTCGACCCGTTACGATAAGGAGTTGATATCCTGCTTCCTGCGCGCGTTTAAGCGCTTCCAGAGAAGAGGGGAGAAGGGTTTTTTGCGGCGTCAGTAAGGTACCGTCTAAATCCAGAGCAATCACACGCGAGGTCATCTGTTTTCCCGGGTTAATATTGAATTTACGTTTTGATGGGATGGTACACCGAGAGGCGAAGGCTTCAAAATTCCTGTCGACAATTCAGCATTCACCGTCAAAAGTTAACTACTTTCATGCGCAGTGAGGAGTGAATATTCATGAAACAAACCGTTTATACCGCCAGTCCTGAAAGCCAGCAGATCCACGTCTGGCGCTTAAATACCGAAGGGACACTCACGCTGGTTCAGGTTGTTGATGTGCCAGGCCAGGTACAGCCAATGGTCATCAGCCCGGATAAACGTTTCTTGTACGTGGGTGTGCGCCCGGAGTTTCGCGTGCTGGCCTATCGCATTTCTCCGGACGACGGCGCGCTGACTTACACTGCCGAAGCGCCATTGCCGGGCAGCCCAACCCACATTTCTACCGATCGTAAAGGCAACTTTGTCTTCAGCGGCTCGTATAACGCCGGTTGTGTTAGCGTAACGCGTCTGGAAGAGGGCATCCCGGTTGAAACCGTGGATGTGGTGGAAGGGCTGGAAGGTTGCCACTCGGCGAATATCTCTCCGGATAACCGCACGCTATGGGTGCCTGCGCTCAAGCAGGATCGTATCTGTTTGTTCACCCTGAGCGACGATGGTCACCTGGTGGCGCAGAATCCGGCGGAAGTCACTACCGTTGAAGGCGCGGGCCCGCGTCATATGGTCTTCCATCCGAACCAGCAGTATGCCTACGTGGTGAACGAGCTGAACAGCTCTGTGGACGTATGGGAACTAAAAGATCCTAACGGCCAGATTGAGTGCGTGCAGACGCTGGATATGATGCCGTCTGACTTCTCCGACACCCGCTGGGCGGCGGATATTCACATCACGCCAGATGGTCGTCATCTCTACGCCTGTGACCGTACCTCCAGCCTGATTACCGTTTTCAGCGTTTCCGAGGACGGCAGCGTGCTGGCCATTGAAGGCTTCCAGCCAACGGAAACCCAGCCGCGCGGCTTTAATATCGATCACAGCGGTAAGTTCCTGATTGCGGCGGGGCAGAAATCCCACCACATCGCGCTGTACGAAATTAAAGGCGAGCAGGGTCTGCTGGAAGAGAAAGGGCGCTATGCCGTCGGCCAGGGGCCGATGTGGGTGGTGGTAAACGCTCATTAAGCGGCTTAAAACAAAAAACCTCGCGAATGCGAGGTTTTTTTTATGCCCGGTGGTAGCCGGGTGAGCACATCAAAACATAACCAACACACATCTGGTGACAGGCAGCGGAAAGGTAAACCAGAGGAGAAGTGCTCTATACCAAAGGAGTGGCGTATGAGCGGTGTGGAATGGACAATTCTGTTCCTGCAACTCATGGTTGCGATTATGCAACTATTGGATGCGTATCTTAAGTTTGGAGCCTGACGCATTCAGTCGCAGTAAAAAGGGGGGGTGAACTCCCCCTTTTACTCTCATCTTATTACTGCTTCGGCTCAGCCACCACGTTGCTACCCAGACCGCGGTTGTTGTATTCCCACATGCGGTTGAAGTTAGCGTCGTTCAGGTTGCGCTGCACGTTCCCTTTATCATCCACCGTACCGGTATTGCCGGAGAACGGACGTTTGGAAATCGCGGCATCGGCCCATGGCTTCGCCATATTGAAGCCTTCGTTGATCACGCTGTCGCGGATCACCACCTGGCCGTTGGTCGCAGAGTCCACATCAAGGGAGCGACCCAGCTGCGCCACGCCGTCACCGGCAGCGTTAAAGCGGCTGTTCACAGCAAGGAAACCGTAGAACAGATTAGACTGGGTGGCTGGCGCAAACACATAGCCTTCCTGCTGGGTACGCGAGTTCACCACGCGGAAGTCCGTGTTATCAAACACCACTGCACCACGACCGGAGACCAGATCCACGTCACCTTCAACGTAGCTGTTGGTCACCAGCGTACGGGTCAGACGGTTATTCTGCAGGGTGTTCTGCACGCCGCTGTTGGTCACGAAGAAGGTGTTCTGACGGCCGAGAATGTTGACGTTGTTGATCTGGACTTTATCGCCATCGCTACGCAGCGCAACGGCCTGGTGGGTACCGGCATCAACACTGTCACCCAGGGTATTCTGAATGGTCAGGTTTTGCAGTTGCAGACCGTTATTCTGAGACCAGAATACCGCTGAGCACATCACGCCAACGGTGGCGGAACGCTTGCTCTGGCAGTTATCAAACATATACCACGCCGGTTTGCCCGGCATATATTTGCCAGCCGGGTTGACCAGATGACGCCAGGCGTTGCTGTCGATTTCGGAATCAATCGCCAGGCCAATTTTAACATCGATCGCTTTTTCGCCCAGACCGTACAGGGTAATGCTGCCTGGCGCCGCCGGAACATAGACGGTGCCTTCGTATTCACCTGGCAGGATAGCAATGTACTGGCGAGACGCGCTGTGTTTAGTGATGGCAGCATCCACCGCAGCCTGAATAGAGGTATGCGTTACGCCCTGCGCACCCGCCGGGCCAACCACGAAATCTGGCTGTTTCGGCAGGTTAATAGAAGACGGGGTCCACGGCGCAGCGTTAGGATCCATCGCCGAGAAATAGTGCGCACGATCGAAGTTCTTCGCTTCATCCGCGGACAAAATCGGGCGGGATGCGGTGCCGGGGGCGACCTGCTCAGACGGTCGCTGGTCCGGTGGTGTTGAACTGCATGCGGATAAGGTCACGCCAAAGGCGAGTGCTAACGCCAGACGGGAAATCCTGGAAATGTTCAAGGTGAAGCTCCTGGGTATGCAAGTCTTTACGGGACAGACGAAATAGCCTGCTTTTTTATACTAAGTTGAGCGAAACGGGAAGATAAAAAGGGTAAAAGTTGCATTTTTCGCCCGCAGGGGGCGGGAAAGTCGTCACAAATAAATAACATTTTCCCTTATTACGGTTGACAGCAGACGGCAGATGAAAATAAATGTCTATACAACCCATGACAAGTGGAATGCCCATGCAGCAGATCCTTCCTGACGATGTAATATGGCGAAATGCGCGACTGGCGACAATGGCGGCAGATGTTGCTGCGCCATATGGACTGAAAGAGCAACACGCCCTGGTCGTGCGCGGCCACACCCTTGCGGCTGTGATCCCTGAATCTGACATTCCTTATGGACACCGTCACTGCGTCGATCTTCAGGGGCGTCTGGTGACACCAGGCCTGATTGATTGCCATACCCATCTCGTGTTTGGCGGCGATCGCGCGGCGGAGTGGGAGCAGCGGCTAAATGGCGTCTCTTATCAAACCATCAGCGCACAGGGCGGCGGAATTAACGCTACCGTGACGGCGACGCGCAACAGCTCACCCGAAACGCTGCTTAAGCTGGCGCAGCAGCGGCTTCAGCGTCTGATGAACGAAGGTGTCACCACCCTTGAAATCAAGTCCGGATATGGCCTAAACGCCGATGCCGAAGAGAAGATGCTGCAGGTGGCGCGCCAGCTGAGCCTGAATAACCCGATTGATATCAGCCCAACGCTGCTGGCCGCGCATGCGGTTCCGACGGAATACAAACACGATCCGGATGCATACCTTGCGCTGGTCTGCGAGCAGATCATGCCTGCGCTGTGGCAAAAAGAGTTGTTTGAAGCGGTGGACGTGTTTTGTGAAAACGTCGGCTTTACGCCGTCGCAAACCGAGCGCCTCTTCCAGGCGGCGACTGCGCTCGGTATCCCGGTAAAAGGGCATGTGGAACAGCTTTCAAATCTGGGCGGTGCGGCGCTGGTTAGCCGATTTAACGGGCTGTCGGCCGATCATATCGAATACCTGGATGATGCAGGCGTTCAGGCGATGGCGCAAAGTGGTACGGTTGCGGTTCTGCTGCCCGGCGCATTCTATTTTCTTCAGGAGCGCCAGCGTCCGCCGGTGGAACAGCTCAGAAAACAGGGTGTGCCGATGGCTGTCGCCACCGACTATAACCCGGGGACGAGCCCGTTTGCCAGCCTGCACCTGGCGATGAACATGGCCTGCGTACAGTTTGGCCTGACGCCTGAAGAAGCCTGGGCTGGCGTGACGCGACATGCCGCGCAGGCGCTGGGCCGCGGTAAAACCCACGGACAGCTACGGGCGGGCTTCGTCGCTGATTTTATCGTCTGGGATGCCCATCATCCGGTAGAGATGGTCTACGAGCCGGGACGCAATCCGCTGTATCAACGTATTTTCCGTGGGGAGGCAGTATGAGGTTATGGCGGCCCGTTGCAGAATCGGTCTGGCAGGGGCGTGACGACAGCGCTGAGGCCAGCAATGCAACGCGTATTTTTCAGACCATACAACAGCAGGCAACGTTTACCCCCCTGCCAGGCGGCATTGCATTGATAGGCTTTGAATGTGATGAAGGGGTTAAACGTAATCAGGGCCGGCCCGGCGCCGGACAGGCACCGGATATCCTGCGTAAGGCGCTGGCGAACATGGCAAGCCACCAGGGACACGAGCGGCTGGCGGATATGGGCTCGGTCTGTGTGGAAGGAGACGAGCTGGAAGCGGCCCAGCAGGCGTTAAGCGATGCCGTTACCGCCTGCCAGCAGTCCGGAATGCGCACGCTGGTCTTTGGCGGCGGGCACGAAACCGCCTGGGCGCATGGCCGGGGCATTCTGGATGCTTTCTCAGACGAGCGCGTGGCGGTGATCAATCTTGACGCACATCTTGACCTGCGCAAGGCCGACCGTGCGACGTCTGGCACGCCCTTTCGCCAGCTGGCAGGCTATTGCGATGAACGCGGGCGGGAATTTCGCTACGCCTGTTTAGGCGTAAGCCGGGCGGCGAACACGCAGGCGCTGTGGGATGAGGCTGAACGTCTGAACGTCACGCTGGTGGAAGATCTCCATTTCCGACGCGATGCGTTATCCGCCGTGGAAAAGGTGCTGGCGCAGGCCGATCGTATCTACCTGACGATCGATCTGGATGTCCTGCCCGCAGGCGAAATGCCGGCTGTTTCCGCACCGGCTGCGTTAGGCATACCGGCTCTGGATCTCCTGCCTGTTATCGAACATATCTGCCGTAGCGGTAAGCTTCAGGCCGCCGATCTGGTAGAGTTTAACCCGCACTACGATCGGGACGGACAGGGCGCAAAGCTCGCCGCCCGTCTGGCCTGGCAAATTGCTCACTGGTGGGCATAACAGTATTTAAGGAGTCATGATGTTTTCACGCTCACCGCTGCCGCAGTCGAGCCCTCCCGCGCCTTTCTACGAAAAGGTGAAGCAGGCGATTAGCGAGAAAATCGCCACCGGCGTCTGGCGGCCGCACGATCGCATTCCGTCGGAGGCCGATCTGGTGGCGCAGTTTGGTTTTAGCCGGATGACCATCAACCGGGCGCTGCGCGAGCTGACCGATGAAGGGCTTCTGGTACGTCTGCAGGGAGTCGGGACGTTTGTGGCGGAACCGAAAGGGCAATCCGCCCTGTTTGAAATCCGCAGTATTGCGGACGAGATTGCCGCGCGTAATCATCAGCACCGCTGTGAAGTGCTGGTGCTGGAAGAGACGCAGGCCAGCGCCGAGCAGGCCGCAGAGCTTAATGTCAGGGAGGGAAGCCGCATCTTCCACTCCGTGATGGTGCATTTTGAAAACGACATTCCGGTGCAGATTGAAGATCGCTGCGTCAACGCCGAACGGATCCCGGAGTATCTGGACCAGGATTACACCCAAACCACGCCCCACGCCTATCTTTCGTTGGTCGCCCCGCTGACGGAAGGGGAGCACATTGTGGAAGCCGTGCGCGCCACGCCGCAGGAGTGCGAACGTCTGCGTATTAAAGAACACGATCCGTGCCTGCTGATCCGCCGTCGAACCTGGTCATCGTCACATATTGTGTCGCATGCCCGGCTGCTATTCCCGGGGAATCGCTACCGGCTGCAGGGCCACTTTATGTCATAAGTTTTAAAAGCGTGATAGCTAACGCAATATAACAAAATTGTATCTTTTTTGTTAAATACGACCTTGTGTGTGCTTGTCTATACAAGTATATCTAAATGCATCATCTGTCCCGTATGAGGAGCACACAATGTCGTCAGGTAAATACCGCCAGCAGGATGTCCGCGCCGCGCGCGGCACCACCCTTACCGCCAAAAGCTGGCTCACCGAAGCCCCGCTGCGCATGTTGATGAATAACCTTGATCCTGAGGTGGCGGAAAACCCCCACGAGCTGGTGGTCTACGGCGGCATTGGCCGCGCCGCGCGCAACTGGGAATGCTATGACGCAATTGTAAAGTCCCTGACTGAACTCGAACATGACGAAACCCTGCTGGTGCAATCCGGCAAGCCGGTGGGGGTGTTCAAAACCCACAAAAACGCGCCGCGCGTGCTGATCGCCAACTCCAACCTCGTGCCGCACTGGGCCACTTGGGAACATTTCAACGAACTCGACGCCAAAGGGCTGGCGATGTATGGCCAGATGACCGCGGGGAGCTGGATCTACATCGGCAGCCAGGGGATTGTACAGGGCACCTACGAGACCTTCGTGGAAGCCGGTCGTCAGCACTACAACGGCTCGCTGAAGGGCCGCTGGGTACTGACCGCGGGTCTCGGCGGCATGGGCGGTGCGCAGCCGCTGGCCGCCACGCTTGCCGGTGCCTGCTCGCTGAACATTGAGTGCCAGCAGAGCCGCATTGATTTCCGTCTGCGTACCCGTTACGTCGACGAGCAGGCGACCAGTCTGGACGATGCGCTGGCGCGTATCAAAAAATACACGTCTGAAGGAAAAGCGGTGTCGATTGCCCTGTGCGGCAACGCGGCGGAGATCCTTCCTGAACTCGTCGCCCGCGGCGTGCGCCCGGATCTCGTGACCGACCAGACCAGCGCCCACGATCCTTTGCACGGTTACCTGCCAAAAGGCTGGACGTGGGAAGCTTATCAGCAGAAAGCGGAAACTGACCCGGAAGGCACGGTACTGGCCGCGAAACGTTCCATGGCAGAACACGTCTCCGCCATGCTGGCCTTCAGCCAGATGGGCATTCCAACCTTCGATTACGGCAACAACATCCGCCAGATGGCGAAAGAGATGGGCGTGAATAACGCATTTGACTTCCCGGGCTTTGTCCCTGCGTATATCCGCCCGCTGTTCTGCCGCGGTATCGGTCCGTTCCGCTGGGTTGCCCTGTCCGGCGATCCGGAAGATATCTACAAGACCGATGCCAAAGTGAAGGAGATCGTCGCCGATGACGAACACCTGCACCACTGGCTGGATATGGCCCGCGAGCGCATTAACTTCCAGGGCTTACCGGCGCGTATCTGCTGGGTAGGGCTGGCGTGGCGGCAAAAGCTCGGGCTGGCCTTTAACGAAATGGTACGCAGCGGCGAAGTCTCCGCGCCGATTGTTATCGGCCGCGACCATCTGGACTCCGGCTCTGTCGCCAGCCCGAACCGTGAAACCGAAGCCATGCGCGACGGCTCTGACGCGGTTTCCGACTGGCCACTGCTGAACGCCCTGTTGAACACCGCCAGCGGCGCGACCTGGGTTTCGCTGCACCACGGTGGTGGCGTGGGGATGGGCTTCTCCCAGCATTCCGGGATGGTCATCGTCTGTGACGGAACCGATGAAGCCGCCGCGCGTATCGCTCGCGTGCTGCACAACGACCCGGCAACCGGCGTGATGCGTCATGCCGATGCGGGTTACGACATTGCGATTGACTGTGCCAAAGAGCAGGGACTCAACCTGCCGATGATCCCTGCCACACAAGGAAAGCATTAATGAACGCGTTAACACTCACACCTGGCTCACTGACCCTCAAGCAGCTGCGTAGCGTCTGGCGTCAACCGGTCACCCTTTCGCTGGATGAAAGCGCCCACGCCACCATCAACGACAGCGTCGCCTGCGTTGAAGCCATTGTGGCCGAAGGGCGCACCGCCTACGGGATTAACACCGGCTTTGGGCTGCTGGCGCAGACCCGCATCGCGACACACGATCTGGAAAACTTACAGCGTTCGCTGGTGCTGTCTCACGCGGCGGGCGTTGGCCAGCCGCTGGATGATGAGATTGTCCGTCTGATGATGGTGCTCAAAATCAACAGCCTGGCGCGCGGCTTCTCCGGCATTCGCCTGAGCGTGATCCAGGCGCTGATGGCGCTGGTCAATGCCGAAGTCTACCCTTGGATCCCGGCGAAAGGTTCCGTTGGGGCATCTGGTGACCTCGCGCCGCTGGCGCACATGTCGCTGCTGCTGCTGGGTGAAGGCCAGGCGCGCTGGCAGGGCGAGTGGCTCCCGGCGAAAGAGGCGCTGAAAAAAGCGGGACTCACCCCGATTACGCTGGCGGCCAAAGAGGGGCTGGCCCTGCTGAACGGCACGCAGGCATCGACGGCATTCGCGCTGCGCGGCCTGTTTGAAGCGGAAGATCTCTTTGCCTCAGCCGTCGTGTGCGGCGCGTTGACCACTGAAGCCGTGCTGGGCTCGCGTCGTCCGTTCGACGCGCGCATCCATGACGTACGCGGCCAGCGCGGGCAGATTGACGCGGCCAGCCTGTACCGTCACCTGCTTACCGACACCAGTGAGATTGCGGATTCGCATCACAACTGTGAAAAAGTGCAGGATCCGTATTCACTGCGCTGTCAGCCGCAGGTGATGGGGGCCTGCCTGACGCAGCTGCGTCAGGCCGCAGAGGTGCTGCTGGTGGAAGCCAACGCGGTGTCCGATAACCCGCTGGTATTCGCCCAGGAAAACGAGGTGGTCTCCGGCGGTAACTTCCACGCTGAGCCGGTAGCGATGGCGGCGGATAATATCGCGCTGGCGATTGCCGAAGTCGGCGCGTTGTCCGAGCGTCGCATTGCGCTGATGATGGATAAACACATGTCCCAGCTGCCACCGTTCCTGGTGCGTAACGGCGGCGTCAACTCGGGCTTTATGATTGCCCAGGTGACCGCCGCGGCGCTGGCAAGCGAGAACAAAGCCCTGTCTCACCCGCACAGCGTGGACAGTCTGCCTACCTCCGCAAACCAGGAAGACCATGTCTCCATGGCCCCTGCAGCCGGACGTCGTCTGTGGGAGATGGCGTCCAACACCCGTGGCGTGCTGGCGGTGGAATGGCTGGCGGCATGTCAGGGTATCGACCTGCGTGAAGGCCTGAAATCCAGCCCGCTGCTGGAGCAGGCGCGCCAGACGTTGCGCGAGCACGTATCCCATTACGATGATGACCGCTTCTTTGCGCCGGATATTGATAAGGCGATGCAGCTTCTGGAGGAAGGGCGTCTGGTAGGGTTGTTGCCGCCAGTGCTGTGATTTTTTTGCCCGGTGGCGCTGCGCTTACCGGGCCTACGGGTACGAAATCCAGACCGGGTAAGGCGTAGCCGCCACCCGGCTTTTTTTAGGAATACATCGCCGTAATCGACGCGCTCCCCAGCGTATGGAAATGCACGTTAAACCCTACCATTGCGCCGCTCGCCCCTTCATCCACGTCAATCTTCTCCACATCCAGCGCGTGTACCGTAAAGATATAGCGGTGGGTTTCCCCTTTTGGTGGCGCCGCGCCGCCGTAACCTGCTTTGCCAAAATCGGTGCGGGTCTGAATGGCGCCTTCAGGCAGCGCAACCAGGTCAGAGCCGGAACCCTGCGGCAGGACCCGCGTATCGGCAGGCAGGTTCGCCACAATCCAGTGCCACCAGCCCGAGCCGGTGGGGGCATCCGGATCGTAACAGGTGACGACAAAACTTTTGGTGCCCGCCGGAACATCATCCCACGCCAGGTGCGGGGAGATATTGTCTCCCTGATACCCCATGCCGTTGAATACGTGACGCTCCGGCAGCTTTTCACCGTCGCGCAGATCTTTACTGATGATTTTCATACGGTTTACCCTCGTGATTCACTCGTTCAGAAAGTGTAACGCATGGGGTTAAATCGTGAAATGCGCGGGATTGTTAACGGCTGTAACGACTGCAGCAGTTAATTTACGCAACTGCTCCTGCGTAATGATATACGGCGGCATCAGGTAGATAAGCTTGCCGAAAGGGCGCACCCAAACGCCCTGATCCACGAAGAAGCGCTGCAGCGCCGCCATGTTCACCGGATGGGTAGTCTCAATCACCCCGATGGCCCCCAGCACGCGCACGTCCGCTACGAAATTCGCTCCCGAGGCGGCGCTCAGCTCTTCTTTCAGCTGCGCTTCGATCGCCGCCACCTGCGTTTGCCACTCACCGCTCTCCAGAATCGCCAGGCTTCCACTCGCTACCGCGCAGGCCAGCGGGTTGCCCATAAACGTCGGGCCATGCATAAAGCAGCCTGCGTCGCCGTCGCTGATGGTGTCGGCGACCTGGCGGGTCGTGAGCGTGGCGGAGAGCGTCATCGTGCCGCCGGTAAGCGCTTTACCCAGACACAGAATATCCGGGGTGATATCCGCATGTTCGCAGGCAAACAGCTTGCCCGTGCGGCCAAAACCGGTGGCGATCTCATCGGCAATCAGCAAAATGCCCTCGCGGTCGCACATCCTGCGAATACGCTTCAGCCATTCCGGGTGGTACATCCGCATTCCACCGGCACCCTGGACAACGGGCTCCAGAATAACGGCGGCAATCTGCTGGCGGTGGGCGGCCATCAGCCGCGCGAAGCCGACCATGTCCATCTCGTTCCACTCGCCGTCGAAACGGCTCTGCGGGGCCGGGGCAAACAGGTTTTCCGGCAGATACCCTTTCCACAGGCTGTGCATGGAGTTATCCGGATCGCAGACCGACATCGCGCCGAAGGTATCCCCGTGATAGCCGTTACGGAAGGTGAGGAACCGCTGACGGGACTCCCCTCTGGCATGCCAGTACTGCAGCGCCATTTTCATCGCCACTTCCACCGCCACGGAGCCGGAATCAGCAAGGAATACGCACTCCAGCGCGTCAGGCGTCATCGCCACCAGCCGACGACATAAATCCACCGCAGGCTGATGGGTGATCCCGCCAAACATTACGTGCGACATCTGGTCAATCTGCGCTTTCATCGCCGCATTCAGGCGCGGGTGGTTATACCCATGAATGGCCGCCCACCAGGAGGACATCCCGTCAATCAGCGGCTCGCCGCTGGCGAGATGCAGCTCACAGCCGTGGGCGGAGGCGACCGGATAGACGGGTAGCGGGCGGGTCATCGAGGTGTAAGGGTGCCAGATATGCTGCGTGTCGAAGGTGAGATCGTCCTGGGTCATAATCGACTTGTAAACCATTTTGAAAAGTTTTAGGTTTACGAGTATAAACCGAACCGAAAATTAACAAAACCCTTTGGAGAAGCCCCATGGCTCACCACGCACGCTGGACGATATCGCAAGTCACTGAATTATTCAACAAACCTTTCCTTGAGCTAATGTTCGAAGCCCAACAGGTGCATCGTCAGCACTTCGATCCGCGCCATGTTCAGGTCAGCACGCTGCTGTCCATCAAGACCGGCGCCTGCCCGGAAGACTGCAAATATTGCCCGCAGAGCGCGCGCTATAAAACGGGCCTTGAATCCGAACGGCTGATGGAGGTCGAGCAGGTGCTCGACTCCGCCCGTAAGGCGAAAAACGCCGGGTCGACCCGTTTCTGCATGGGCGCGGCGTGGAAGAATCCGCACGATCGCGACATGCCGTATCTGGAGCAGATGGTGAAGGGCGTGAAAGAGATGGGTCTCGAAGCCTGTATGACGCTGGGCACGCTGAACGAAGAGCAGGCGCAGCGCCTTTCGGCGGCCGGGCTGGACTACTACAACCACAACCTCGACACCTCGCCGGAGTTTTACGGCAATATCATCACCACCCGTACCTATCAGGAGCGTCTGGACACGCTCGATAAAGTGCGTGAAGCGGGGATCAAAGTGTGCTCGGGCGGTATCGTGGGTCTGGGTGAGACGGTGAAAGATCGCGCCGGTCTGCTGCTGCAGCTGGCGAATCTGCCGACGCCACCGGAAAGCGTGCCGATCAACATGCTGGTGAAGGTGAAAGGCACGCCGCTGGCGGATAACGAGGATGTGGATGCGTTTGATTTTATCCGCACCATCGCGGTAGCGCGCATCATGATGCCGACCTCTTATGTGCGCCTCTCTGCCGGTCGTGAGCAGATGAACGAGCAGACCCAGGCAATGTGCTTTATGGCCGGGGCCAACTCCATCTTCTACGGCTGCAAGCTGCTGACCACGCCGAACCCGGAAGAGGACAAAGACGTTCAGCTGTTCCGCAAGCTGGGGCTGAACCCGCATCAGACCGAGGTGCTGGCGGGGGATAACGAGCAACAGCAGCAGCTGGAGCAGCAGATTTTTAATGCCGACACCGATCAGTTCTACAACGCGGCAGCGGTATGACCTGGGAGGCACGTATCCATTCTGCGCTCGACGAGCGACGGGCAGCAGATGCGTTTCGCGTACGCAGGGTTGTCGAAAACGGCGCAGGCCGTTTTCTGACCCGTGAGAACCGGCAGTTTTGTAACTTCTCCAGCAACGATTATCTTGGGCTGAGCCAGCATCCGGCTATCATCCGCGCCTGGCAACAGGGCGCGGAGCAGTATGGCGTGGGCAGCGGCGGGTCCGGACACGTCAGCGGATACACCACCGCGCACCAGGCGCTGGAGGAGACGCTTGCCGACTGGCTGGGCTACCCGCGCGCGCTGCTGTTTATCTCGGGTTTCGCGGCCAATCAGGCCGTCATTACCGCGCTGATGGGGAAGAATGACCGCATTGTCGCCGACCGCTTAAGCCATGCCTCCCTGCTGGAGGCGGCACATTTGAGCCCGGCGCAGCTGCGTCGCTTTGCGCATAACGACGCGGGACAACTCGCCGCGCTGCTGGGTAAACCCTGTGACGGGCAACAGCTTGTGGTCACGGAAGGGGTGTTCAGCATGGATGGCGACAGCGCGCCGCTTGCCGCGCTGCATGACGCGGCAAAACGGCAAAACGCCTGGCTGCTGGTGGATGATGCCCACGGCATTGGCGTGATGGGCGACGAGGGTCGCGGTAGCGCCCATCAGCAGCAGGTGAAGCCGGAACTGCTGATTGTCACCTTCGGCAAAGGTTTTGGCGTGAGCGGGGCGGCTGTGCTGTGCAGCGAATCCGTCGCCGACTATCTGCTGCAGTTTGCCCGTCATCTGATCTACAGCACCAGTATGCCCCCCGCGCAGGCGGTGGCGCTGTCTGCGTCTGTGCGGGTGATTCGCAGCGCCGAAGGCCGTGAACGCCGGGCTCGTCTGGCGGAACACATCCGACGTTTTCGACAGGGTCTGGATCGGCTTCCCTTCCGGAGTACCGAATCGCAGAGCGCAATCCAGCCGGTAATCGTCGGTGAAAACAGCCTGGCGCTCACGCTGGCGCATACGCTGCGCGAGCGGGGGATGTGGGTCACGGCCATCCGTCCCCCCACCGTGCCGCCGGGTACCGCCCGTCTGCGCCTCACGCTGACTGCGGCACACGAAGCCAACGATATTGATGCCCTTCTGGAGGCGTTGCATGTCGCCAGTTAATAAACAGGCCATTGCGGCGGCCTTTGGCCGGGCCGCGCGCAGCTACTCACAGCACGATGAACTTCAGCGTCAGAGCGCAGAGGGGCTGCTGGCGTTGCTCGGTGAAACGTGCTTTAGCCAGGTGCTGGACGCCGGGTGCGGTCCCGGCGGAAATAGCCGCTACTGGCGCGAAACAGGAAGCCAGGTGACGGCCATCGACCTCTCTCCTGACATGCTTGCCGAGGCACGGCAGCAGCAGGCCGCGCATCACTATCTGGTGGCGGATATCGAAGCGATCCCGCTGGCAGACGCGCAATTCGACCTGGTCTGGAGCCATCTGGCCGTGCAATGGTGCAGCAGCCTGCCGCAGGCCTTAAGCGAGCTTTACCGCGTGGCGCGTCCGGGCGGGAGAGTCGCGTTTACCACGCTGCTGGAAAGCTCGTTACCGGAGCTCAACCAGGCCTGGCAGGCGGTAGATGAACAGCCGCACGCTAACCGGTTTTTACCGCACGAACAGGTCACGCAGGCGCTGGCTGGCTGGCGCTATCAGGGTCAGGTGCAGACCATCACCCTCCATTTCAGCGACGCGCTCAGTGCCATGCGCTCGCTGAAGGGGATTGGCGCCACGCATCTGCACACCGGACGCGAGAAAAAACTGCTCACCCGGGGTCAGCTGCAGCGCCTGGAGCTGGCCTGGCCGCAGGAGCGGGGAGATTTCCCGCTCTCTTATCAACTTTTTCATGGGATTATCGAACGTGACTGAACGCTACTTTGTCACCGGAACGGATACGGAAGTGGGGAAAACGGTGGCCAGCGCTGCGTTGCTGCAGGCGGCGCGACGGCTGGGAAAAAACACCGCCGGGTATAAGCCGGTCGCTTCCGGCAGCGAGATGACCGCAGAAGGTCTGCGCAATACCGACGCGCTGGCGCTCCAGCGGAACAGCACCCTTGAGCTCACCTATTCCGCGGTGAATCCGTATACCTTTGCCGAGCCGACGTCGCCGCACATCATCAGCGCCGATGAAGGCCGCCCGATTGATTTTGACGTGCTTTCAGCCGGATTACGGTCGCTGGAACGCCAGGCGGACTGGGTGCTGGTGGAGGGGGCCGGCGGCTGGTTTACGCCACTCTCGCAGGACCAGACGTTTGCTGACTGGGTGCAGCGCGAGCAGCTCCCGGTCATCCTGGTGGTGGGGGTGAAGCTCGGCTGTATTAACCATGCGATGTTGACCGCGCAGGCCGTTTCGCAGGCGGGGCTGCGTCTGGCGGGCTGGATCGCCAACGACGTGGTTGCCCCGGGCAAGCGGCGTCAGGAGTATCTGGCGACGCTTAAGCGCGTTTTGCCAGCCCCTTTCCTCGGAGAGATCCCGTGGCTAGCGGACGAGGCCGAACGGGCCGAAACCGGGCGCTATCTTGACCTCAGCGCCTTGCTTCCAGCGACATCCAGTGGGCGATAAGCTCATCGTCCAGTTCGTTAACGTGGCCCTGGGCCACGTTACGCCCGCGATATAGCATACAAAAACGTTCCGCGACCCGGCGAATAAACGACAGCCGTTGCTCAGCCAGCAGCACCGTCATGCCCAGTTCGCGGTTCAGGCGTATCAGCAGCTGTGCCAGCTTATGCGCAAAACCGTGACCGGCGCCATGCATCGGCTCATCGAGAATCAGCATCCGCGGACGGGTTACCAGCGCATTGGCCAGAGCCAGCTGGTACTGGTCGTCTGGCGAAAGGGCGTTGGCCCGGGTCTGGCGTAACGGGTAGAGTTCGGGTAACAGATCGTACACCTCGCTTTTCGCTTGCGGATCGGGCCTCCCCATCGCCCGCATAGCGATATGCAGATTCTCCTCAATCGTTAACTGGGAGAAGATGCGCCTGTCCTGCGGGACATAGCCAATTCCCGGCCCTGAACGCTGTTCTGGCGCCGGGCTCAGCAAATCACGCGGCGGCGCGCCCGCTTCATGCCAGATGATGGTGCCGCTTTCCACGGGCACTTTCCCGGCGATGCAATTCATCAGGGTGGTTTTCCCCATTCCGGGCAGACCTACGACGCCCGTACACACCCCTTGCGGAAAATCTAAATCCACGTTCCATAGCGTATGTTGGCTTCCGTAAAACTGGTTCACTGCACGCAGACTCAACATCTTTCTCTCCTTAAAAATGTGTGTAGGTGAGGTTCAATGTTGATTGTGCAAAACCCCTGCCAGAAAGTGGGAAGTGTTTAAAAAAGCGCCTTTTTTAGGACTACGTCACAGGAGGAAGGTGAAAAAAGCGGGGGAGTGCACATCAACGGTGCCGGCGGTGGTGAGTTGTGGTGCAGGAACAAGAATGATGAAATTGTGAGCTATATCTCATCGATTGGTTATGAATGAGACAACTGTTAATCATCAAAAAATAGCTATAAAAATTTTTTCCTGCCGTCTCGTGGGAAAATCCGGGAATTTGCCGAGCGCCAGTCTGTATGGGCTGGAAGCAGTTATCCACTATTCCTGTGGATAACCATGTGCATTAGAGTTAGAAAACACGCGATAAGCGAGAGAAGACGCGGCTTTCGCCCAAATTGACGCGAAACGCGGCTTTAGAAAATATCGTTTAAAATTTAATTGCTTAGATAAAAGCAATTCCCGTCACGAAAGTGTCACCCGTTGCCATAAAACTATCATGACCTGGCTTGACAAATGTTAAAAAAGAAAAAGTTCTGGGGATAACCTCACCTGACTGGTGTTTTATATTGTCACAGTCCAAATTTTGGCCGCTATCGCGCTAATCATTCAGGCGCTATGCTAAATATCCTGACATGCCACTGGTTTTTCATCCAGTGTTTTTTACTGGCAATCCTGGCAACAACGAGTAAAATTACTCACCTGCCGCTTATAACGTCATCAGGTTGTCGCCCATGAGTAAACCGTTCAAATTGAATTCTGCTTTCCGTCCATCTGGCGATCAGCCTGAGGCGATCCGCCGTCTGGAAGAGGGGCTGGAAGACGGGCTGGCACACCAGACGCTGCTGGGGGTAACCGGCTCCGGCAAAACGTTCACGATCGCCAACGTGATTGCCGATCTGCAGCGCCCCACGATGGTGCTGGCACCCAACAAAACCCTCGCCGCACAGCTTTACGGCGAGATGAAAGAGTTCTTCCCGGATAATGCCGTGGAGTATTTCGTCTCCTACTACGATTACTACCAGCCTGAGGCCTACGTCCCGAGCTCTGACACGTTCATTGAGAAAGATGCCTCGGTAAACGAACACATTGAGCAGATGCGTCTGTCGGCGACGAAGGCGCTGCTGGAGCGTCGCGATGTGGTGGTCGTGGCGTCGGTATCGGCTATCTACGGTCTGGGCGATCCGGACCTCTACCTGAAGATGATGCTGCACCTGACCCAGGGGATGATCATCGATCAGCGCGCGATTTTGCGCCGTCTGGCAGAGCTGCAGTACACCCGTAATGACCAGGCGTTCCAGCGCGGAACGTTCCGCGTTCGCGGTGAAGTGATTGATATCTTCCCGGCAGAATCTGACGATATTGCGCTGCGCGTGGAGCTGTTTGACGAAGAGGTCGAGCGCCTCTCGCTGTTCGACCCGCTGACCGGTCACATCGAGTCAGTCATTCAGCGCTATACCATCTACCCGAAAACGCACTATGTGACGCCACGCGAGCGTATCGTGCAGGCGATGGAAGAGATCAAAGTCGAGCTGGCAGAACGCCGTAAAGTGCTTCTGGCGAACAATAAGCTGCTGGAAGAGCAACGCCTGACCCAGCGTACCCAGTTTGATCTGGAGATGATGAACGAGCTGGGCTACTGCTCCGGGATCGAAAACTACTCCCGTTTCCTCTCCGGACGCGGGCCGGGTGAGCCACCGCCGACGCTGTTTGACTATCTTCCGGCCGACGGTCTGCTGGTGATCGACGAATCCCACGTCACCATCCCGCAGATTGGCGGGATGTATCGCGGTGACCGGGCGCGCAAAGAGACGCTGGTGGAGTACGGATTCCGCCTGCCGTCCGCGCTGGATAACCGTCCAATGAAGTTTGAAGAGTTTGAGGCGCTGGCCCCGCAGACCATCTACGTCTCGGCTACCCCGGGCAACTATGAGCTGGAGAAATCCGGCGATGAGGTGGTGGACCAGGTGGTGCGTCCGACCGGGCTGCTGGACCCGGTTATCGAGGTGCGTCCCGTGGCGACGCAGGTGGACGATCTGCTCTCCGAGATCCGTGCCCGTTCCGCCATCAACGAGCGTGTGCTGGTGACCACGCTCACCAAACGTATGGCGGAAGATCTGACCGAGTATCTCGAAGAGCACGGCGAGAAGGTGCGTTATCTGCACTCGGATATCGATACCGTGGAGCGCATGGAGATTATTCGCGACCTGCGCCTGGGCGAGTTTGACGTGCTGGTGGGGATCAACCTGTTGCGGGAAGGTCTGGATATGCCGGAAGTCTCGCTGGTGGCGATTCTGGATGCCGATAAAGAGGGCTTCCTGCGTTCTGAACGCTCTCTGATCCAGACCATTGGCCGCGCCGCGCGTAACGTCAACGGCAAAGCGATTCTGTACGGGGATAAAATCACCCCATCGATGGCGAAAGCGATCGGTGAAACGGAGCGCCGTCGCGAGAAACAGCAGCGCTACAACGAAGAGCACGGCATTACGCCGCAGGGGCTGAACAAGAAGGTGGTGGATATTCTGGCGCTGGGTCAGAACATTGCCAAAACCAAAGCGAAAGGCCGCGGCAAGGCGCGTTCAGTGGTGGAAGAAGATACCGTCGCGCTGACGCCGAAAGCGCTGCAGCAGAAAATCCACGAGCTGGAAGCGCAGATGATGCAACACGCACAGAACCTCGAGTTCGAAGAGGCGGCGCAGATCCGCGACCAGCTTCATCAGTTGCGGGATCTTTTCATCGCCGCATCTTAGTTAAAGCGGCGTGTTTTCTCCCTCTCCCTGTGGGAGAGGGCCGGGGTGAGGGCATCAGGC
>NZ_JAIWJZ010000071.1:0-31910 GCF_020216105.1 Enterobacter sp. K16B | reverse complement strand
TTTTTTTTAAACTTAACTTGTGCTTAGGGCTGCGTTATCTTTAAACTTCTTTACATAAGGTAAGGCAACAGCTTAGCCGTCTACCTATAATGAAAGAAAGCCCCAGAGTGATGGGCATGTCGTAAGAAAACAGGGGGCAAGGGATGTTGCTAAAGAATAAATGTGGTCGTCAGCTGTCAGCACTCGGTTTGTGCCTGACAGTGATGTTTGCTCCACTGTTAACCGCTCAGGCCGATGAGCCTGAAATCGTGCCGACTGACAGCTCTGCCACGACCGGCGCGCAGCCGACGTCGCTGTCGCAACCGCTGGATCAATCTCCGGCGACGGCTATTATGGCTGGCATCAGACCGTTACCGGAAGGTATCGACGCAGCGTCTCTTAGTCAGCAGCTGCGCTCCGGGCTTCCTGCCGGATACACACCTGTCTATATTAACCAGCTTACGCTGCTGTATGCTGCGCGCGATATGAAACCCATGTGGGAAAACCGGGATGCCGTGCGCGCCTTCCAGCAACAGCTGGCGGAAGTGGCGATAGCAGGTTTCCAGCCTCAGTTTACGCAGTGGGTGGAGCTGTTGACCGACCCGGGGGTCACCGGTCAGGCACGGGATGTGGTGTTGTCTGACGCCATGATGGGCTACCTGCAGTTTGTGGCAGGTATTCCGGTCAACGGCAACCGCTGGTTGTATAGTGATAAGCCATACAAGCTGGCGACGCCAGCCCTGTCAGTGATTAATCAGTGGCAACTGGCCCTGGATAACGGCCAGTTGCCGCAGTTTATTGCCAGCCTCGCGCCGGCGCATCCGCAATATGCCACGATGCATCAGTCGCTGCTTACGCTGGTGGCGGATTCCCGTCCGTGGCCGCAAATGCGCGGTACCGCGACGCTGCGTCCGGGACAGTGGAGCAGCGATGTTCCCGCCCTGCGTGAAATTCTGAAACGTTCCGGCCTTCTGGAAAGCGGACCGAAGATAGCCCTTCCAGGTGATGAGGCGCAAGACGCTGTGGTTAGCCCGTCAGCCTCCGTAAAAGAGAAGACATTGAGTGATAAGCCCGCGGCTTACGATCGGGAACTGGTTGCGGCGGTTAAACAATTCCAGGCGGCTCAGGGGCTGGGCGCGGACGGCGTAATCGGCAAATCAACGCGTGACTGGCTGAACGTTTCACCTGCGCAACGCGCCGGGGTGCTGGCGCTGAATATCCAGCGATTGCGCTTGCTGCCGGGCACGCTCTCCACCGGGATAATGGTTAACATTCCGGCGTATTCGCTGGTCTATTACCAGAACGGAAGCGAAGTATTGGCGTCGCGCGTCATTGTCGGGCGGCCCGATCGCAAAACACCGCTGATGAGCAGCGCGCTGAATAACGTGGTGGTCAACCCGCCGTGGAATGTGCCGCCGACGCTGGCGCGTAAAGACATTCTGCCGAAGGTGTGGAACGATCCGGGTTATCTGGAACGTCATGGCTATACGGTGATGCGCGGCTGGAACAGCAAAGAAGCGATTGATCCTTATATGGTCGACTGGTCGACGATCACGCCTTCGAATCTGCCGTTCCGTTTCCAGCAGGCCCCCGGGGCGCATAACTCGCTGGGGCGCTACAAATTCAATATGCCGAGTTCAGAAGCGATCTATCTGCATGATACTCCGAATCACAACCTGTTCCAGAAAGAGACCCGTGCGCTAAGTTCTGGCTGTGTACGCGTGAACAAAGCCTCGGAGCTGGCCAACATGCTGCTGCAGGATGCGGGCTGGAACGACACCCGTATTTCGGATGCCCTGAAACAGGGGGATACGCGTTACGTGAATATCCGACACAATATTCCGGTCAATCTCTACTACCTGACGGCGTTTGTTGGTGAAGACGGGCGTACCCAGTACCGTACAGATATTTACAATTATGATCTCACCGCGCGATCCGGTGCACAAATTTTGCCAAAAGCGGAACAATTAATCAGGTAAATGAAGCAGTTCGGGAAAAATGATTGTCGTAAGTTATGGTGAACACGGGGTGATATCGCTGTAAGCCGCGTGTTCACTGGGGTTGGGCGCCTTGACGTACCCGGTTTTGCCAGTTATGGTGCCCTTCGTGCGCTAAGCATATTACGATTTCTTTGACCTGTAGACCTGATTATCATGGACAAATTTGACGCTAATCGCCGCAAACTGCTGGCGTTAGGTGGTGTTGCGCTTGGCGCAGCGGCCATCTTGCCGACGCCAGCATTTGCCACCCTCTCGACACCTCGTCCGCGAGTTTTAACGCTCAACAATCTTCACACCGGTGAGTCGCTAAAAGCGGAGTTCTTCGATGGCAGAGGCTATATTCAGGATGAATTAGCAAGACTTAACCATTTTTTCCGTGATTTCCGCGCGAATAAAGTAAAAGCCATCGATCCAGGACTGTTTGACCAGCTTTTCCGCCTTCAGGGCCTGCTGGGTACCAGCAAACCGGTGCAGCTTATTTCGGGTTATCGTTCCATTGATACCAATAATGAGCTGCGCGCCCACAGTCGCGGGGTAGCGAAAAAAAGCTACCACACGAAGGGACAGGCAATGGATTTCCATATTGAGGGCGTTTCGTTAGCCAATATTCGCAAAGCTGCGTTATCTATGCGTGCAGGTGGTGTAGGATATTACCCCAGCAGCAACTTTGTGCATATTGATACCGGTCCGGTCCGGCACTGGTAATAACGAAACACAGGAGCAGTATGAACTATCGTATTATTCCGGTTACCGCGTTCTCCCAGAATTGTTCACTTATCTGGTGCGAACAAACTAAACTGGCCGCGCTTGTCGATCCCGGCGGCGACGCTGAGAAAATCAAGCAGGAAGTCGCCGACAGCGGTGTGACGCTGATGCAAATTTTGCTGACGCATGGTCACCTTGACCATGTTGGCGCAGCGGCGGAGCTGGCACAACATTATGGTGTGCCGGTGATTGGTCCGGAAAAAGAAGATGAGTTCTGGCTGCAGGGGTTACCTGCCCAAAGCCGCATGTTTGGCCTTGATGAGTGTCAGCCTCTGACGCCCGATCGCTGGCTAAACGAAGGAGAACGCGTTAACGTAGGGAATGTGACTTTACAGGTGTTGCATTGTCCTGGGCATACGCCAGGCCATATTGTCTTCTTTGATGACCAGTCCCGTCTGCTGATTTCCGGCGACGTGATTTTCAAAGGTGGCGTAGGGCGCAGCGATTTTCCGCGCGGCGATCACGGGCAGTTGATTCAGTCGATTAAACAAAAGTTGTTGCCGCTGGGTGATGACGTGACGTTTATCCCTGGACACGGCCCGATGTCGACGCTGGGCTATGAACGGCTCCACAACCCGTTCCTCCAGGATGAAATGCCTGTCTGGTAACCCGAAATAAAAAAAGCCTGCATAACGCAGGCTTTTTTATGGGCGCATTTTACAGTACGGCGACAATCGCTTCGCACAATGGCGCCATGTTGTCAGGCGTCATACCCGCAACGTTCACGCGGCCAGACGCCACGGCGTACACGCCAAACTCTTCACGCAGACGCAGAACCTGCTCTTTGGTCAGGCCGCTGAAAGAGAACATACCGTTCTGTTTGGTGATAAAGCTGAAGTCGCGGTCAGCACCTTTCTCCGCCAGCGTGTTCACAAACAGCAGACGCATGCGCTGGATACGCTGACGCATATCGTTCAGCTCTTGTTCCCAGATAGCGCGCAGCGCATCGTTGCTCAGAATAGTGGCAACAACAGAGGCACCGTGTGCTGGTGGGTTAGAGTAGTTCGCACGGATAACTGACTTCATCTGGCTGAATGCACGATCGGCGGTCTCTTCGTTCGCCGCAACCAGCGTACAGGCACCTACACGCTCATTATACAGACCGAAGTTCTTGGAGTAGGAGCTTGCGACAATCAGTTCCTGATGGACGGCTGCGAACGCGCGCAGACCTTCGGCGTCTTCTTCCAGACCACGGGCGAAGCCCTGGTAGGCAAAGTCAAACAGCGGCAGCCAGCCTTTCTCAACAGAAAGCTTAGCCAGCTGTTCCCACTGCTCAAGCGTTGGATCGATGCCGGTTGGGTTGTGGCAGCAGCCGTGGAACAGCACCACGTCGCCTGCCTGCGCGTCGCTCAGGCTTGCCAGCAGGCCGTCAAAGTCAAGAGAGTGGTTTGCCGCATCATAGTAAGCATATTCGCGCACTTCGAGACCCGCAGAGTTGAAGACGCTCTTGTGGTTTGGCCAGCTTGGGTTGCTCACCCAGACGCGCTTAACAGAGGTGTTTTTCGCAAGGAAATCCGCCGCCACGCGCAGAGCACCGGTACCGCCAGGGGTCTGTGCTGTACGGGCACGTTTGTCACTTACAATTGCGCTGCCTTTACCGAACAGCAGCTCCTGGGTGCAGCGACCAAATTCAGGGATACCATCAATACCGAGGTAGTTTTTGGTGGTTTCATTTTCCAGCAGATACTGCTCAGCTTTCTTGACGCTGGTCAGTACCGGAGTTTTGCCGGTTTCATCTTTATATACACCAATACCCAGGTTGATTTTGCCAGGGCGGTCGTCGGCACGAAACAGATCGGCCAGGCCCAGAATCGGGTCGGCAGGAGCGGCGGTAATGTTCTCAAACATGACGAAGTTCCATTGTGATTACAGAAGTGAAATCCGCTATCAGGTTAACGGTAGATTTACAAAATGCCAACCGTTTGCGACGAAAAGCGTGCGGCTTTTCAAAAGTCGCTATTATTTTCTGTCGGGCATAAAAAAACAGGGCCGAAGCCCTGTTCATTAAGCATATAACATAGTGGTGTTCTGATTAGAACTGGTAGGTCACAGCCATTGCAACCTGGTCGTCTTTACCGTTCACGATGCCGACGTTACGAGAGTAGTCGGTGTCGTCGATCAGGTTCAGCTGGTAGTCAACATAGATGTTGAAGTTTTTGTTGAAGTAGTAAGTCGCACCCAGTTCAACGAATTTCTGCAGGTCAGCATCGCCGCCAGAGAAGGTGCCACGCTGTGCCAGGTTTTTACCTTTAGACTGAACGTAGGACACGGACGGACGCAGACCGAAGTCGAACTGGTACTGAGCGATCACTTCGAAGTTCTGAGTTTTGTTCGCGAATGAACCGTCAGCTTCACGGGTCATATTGCGGGTTTCAGCGTAGGTGGTCGCCAGGTAGATGTTGTTCGCGTCGTATTTCGCGCCAACTGCCCACGCTTCAGCTTTCTCGCCTTTGCCGTCAGCTTCCTGAGCGTTAGTACGGTCAGAGTTGCTGTAAGCACCGATCAGGCCGAAACCTTCGCCGAATTCATAGCCCAGAGAGGTACCGAAGCCGTCACCGTTAGCCGTTCTCACGTCGGTACGCTCGTTTTTACCCTGATACTGCAGGCCCAGGCTCAGACCGTCAACCAGACCGAAGAAGTCAGAGTTGCGGTAGGTCAGCAGACCAGAGTTACGGCCAGTCATGAAGTTATCAGAGTAGTTAGCCCAGGTCATACCAGAGAAGGATGGGGCCATATCGGTATAGGATTCTACATCGTATACGATACCGTAGTTACGGCCGTAATCGATGGAGCCCGCATCACCGGCTTTCAGACCAGCGAACGCCAGACGGGTACGCTGAGTCTGGTTGCTTTCTGCCTGGCTTGCCAGCGCACGGTATTCCCACTGACCGTAACCGGTCAGCTGGTCATTAATTTGAGTTTCGCCTTTGAAACCGATCTGAGCATAGGTTGCGTCGCTGCTGTCAGTGTTGTCACCTGAAGTCACGAAGTCGTGCTCACCTACAACTTTCCCGTACAGATCCAGTTTGTTGCCGTTTTTGTTATAGATTTCTGCAGCGTTAGCTGCACCGGCTACCAGCAGGGCAGGGATTACCACTGCCAGAATATTGCGCTTCATCATTATTTATTACCCTCATTGGTTTTTTTATGACACTCGCCACTGCCGTCAATAAATTCTGTCAATAAATATTTCCGGAACTATTGATGAGAGTTTGGTGTCTTTATGTATCTGACAGGCATCTTTCCATTCACCGAAGCGTTTCGCTAGCCTCAAAGTGCTACAAATCTCAAGATTAAGTAACAACAAGAAAATATGTGTAACTAAATATGTATTTTTCGGAACTTTGTGAACCATCTCAAACTTCAGAACTCGCTGGCGAATTAAACAACAGAGCGTTTCCTATATATATGAATTCCTTATGATTAATTTGGATAAAGGCATTTCATATAAACAGACCTTAAACGACTCGCTTTTTCTTATGGCGCAGTAAAGACGTCTGGATGGCTTAAAAAGTGGTTGAAATTTGTGCTATTGCTTGAGGATGTATTAATCGCAATAAGAATGGGGTTTATTTTTTGTGGCTGGATATTTCACGGAAACAAAACGTAACAGGTAGTGGTTGTGACGGGGAGAAGGTTTAAAGATGCTGACTTTACGCTGACGAAAACTGACAATGCAGAATAAAATAATGGCCAGCATGAGCTGGCCATTTTTTGTTTTACCGATTAGAAGCTGGCATTACGCGGAGTACGTGGGAACGGAATCACGTCACGAACGTTCTGAACACCGGTCACGTAAGCGATCAGACGCTCGAAGCCCAGACCAAAACCGGCATGCGGTACGGTGCCGTAGCGGCGCAGATCGCGGTACCAGCTGTAGTCTGCAGGGTTGAGACCCATCTCTTCCATGCGCGCGTCCAGCACGTCCAGACGCTCTTCACGCTGCGAACCACCGATAATTTCACCGATGCCCGGCGCCAGCACGTCCATCGCTGCCACGGTTTTACCGTCTTCGTTAAGGCGCATATAGAAAGCCTTAATGTCTTTCGGGTAGTTTTTAACAACAACCGGAGCCTTGAAGTGTTTCTCAGCCAGATAGCGTTCGTGCTCAGACGCCAGGTCAACGCCCCAGTAAACCGGGTTTTCGAACTTCTCACCGCACTTCTCGAGGATCGCCACCGCGTCGGTATAGTCTACCTGTGCAAAATCAGCGGAGACGAAACGCTCCAGACGGGCCACCGCATCGCTGTCAACGCGTTCAGCGAAGAATTTCATGTCGTCCGGACGCTCTTCCAGCACCGCTTTGAAGACATACTTCAGCATCGCTTCTGCCAGACCTGCGACATCGTCCAGGTTAGCGAACGCCACTTCCGGCTCCAGCATCCAGAATTCCGCCAGGTGACGGCTGGTGTTGGAGTTTTCGGCGCGGAAGGTTGGGCCGAAGGTATAGATTTTGGACAGCGCACAGGCGTAAGTTTCGCCGTTGAGCTGGCCAGAGACCGTCAGGAAGGCTTCTTTACCAAAGAAGTCTTTGTCGTAGTCCACTTTGCCTTCTGGCGTGCGCGGCAGGTTTTCGAGATCCAGCGTAGAGACGCGGAACATTTCACCTGCACCTTCTGTATCAGACGCAGTGATCAGCGGAGTCGAAACCCAGAAGTAACCCTGCTCATCGAAGAAACGATGCAGCGCCTGCGCCAGCGTGTGACGCACGCGGGCCACCGCACCAATCAGGTTGGTGCGCGGACGCAGGTGCGCGACTTCACGCAGGTACTCAATGCTGTGACGTTTTGCCGCCATCGGATAGGTGTCCGGATCTTCAACCCAGCCGGTAACCTCAATGGACGTGGCCTGAATTTCAAAACTCTGGCCCTGACCCGGTGATGCCACCACAACGCCAGTCACAATTACGGAACAACCCGTTGTCAGGCGCAGAACGTCATCATTGTAATTGGGCAGAGAATTATTAATGACGGCCTGTACAGGATCAAAGCAGGAACCGTCATAGACGGCAAGGAAGGAGATGCCAGCTTTAGAATCTCGGCGGGTACGCACCCATCCGCGCACGGTGACTTCGGCGTCAACGGCGACACGGCCCTGGAGTACGTCGGCTACAGGCACAACGCTCATAATATTCTCTCTGTTAATAGTCGGAAAAAATAAACACTTGTCCACCCTTATGGGGGATATCTATGTTACCTGCCATCCGCTATCAGACAAGTAAATTTCGCAGTCAAAAGAGAAGATTTAAGAAATAAATAAGAAGAGGGGAGCCAGTTAAGGCTCCCGTGAGCGCTTAACTGGCTTTTTTAACCTGGGGGAGATCGAACGCTTCGCGTAACGCGCGAACAAACGCTTTGTCATGACAGATGGTTTTGCCCGGGCTGTCGGAGAGCTTCGCCACCGGCTTGCCGTTACATTCCACCAGTTTTATGACGATATTCAGCGGTTTCACCTGAGGAATGTCGCAGGTCAAACGGGTACCAATCCCAAAGCTCAGGTTCACTCTGGCGTTGAAATGACGGTAGAGCTCAACGGCTTTCGCAAGATCGAGGTTATCGGAGAAGACCAGCACTTTGCTCATCGGGTCAATGCCCAGCTTTTCGTAATGGGCAATCGCCTTCTCGCCCCATTCAACCGGGTCTCCGGAATCGTGGCGTAACCCCTGGTAACGCTCGGCGAACTCGGGACCGAAGTCGCGCAGGAAGGCATCCATCGTAATACAGTCGGTGAGGGCGATCCCGAGTTGATTCGGGTACTCCTCAAGCCATGCGGCCAGTGCCGCACGCTGGCTGTTAGCCAGGTCGGGGCTTATCTGCTGATGCGCCTGGAACCACTCGTGCGCCTGGGTTCCCATTGGCGTCAGGTCGAGACGACGGGCCAGGTCGTAGTTGCTGGTGCCCACGAACCACGGCTCCTGCTGCAGACGTTTAACAATCGCCTCCTGAACGTCGCGGGAGAAACGGCGACGGGTGCCAAAGTCCATCAGACGGAAGCGGGACATATCCAGCCCTTCAGTCATCGTGGCGAAGCCGGCCAGTTTGTTTTCCAGAGAGGCAACGGCCTGCGCGACGCCGGTTTCCGGCGAACGGTAGCGGTGGGCAAGCTCACTGATCACCGCCAGAAGCGGCACTTCCCACATGATCACTTCCCGCCACGGGCCTTCAAGGCGAATATCCAGCTTGCCATTATCGTTAACCACGGTCACCTGCTCCGGCTTATAGCGGAAATCGCGCAGCCAGTTCAGATAGTCGGTTTTGAAGAAAGGCAGGCCAGAAAGCCACTGATATTCGTCGTCCTGCAGCGTCAGATGCTGCATAGCATCGACCTGTTCACGAATGGAGTCTGCGTAGATACCGAGCAAGTCGTCGCCACGGCAGCGGAATTCCGCCGCGACATGAACGTCATAGTAATGGTGGAAAACGGCTTGCTGCATATGCAGTTTATACGCGTCGGTATCCAGCAACGTATGCAGAACAGGAGAAGCGAATTGAGTCATAGGTGCGCAGTAGCATCCTCTCACAGGAGCGTTTAGTACAATAAACAACTCCGGAGTATACCTTGTTTAGTGATTTATTGAACCCCGATCACAACATAAGCGCGTTTAAGGGTCGAGGGCATTTTGTGCCCCGTGTTATATAAATGTAGCAAAAAAGGGTTTTGTTCCTGAAAAGATGAACATTCTGCGTAGCGCGTTTTACACAACAGGAATATATTGAAACGTTACTCGACAAACGATGCATAAGGTTTTCTATGACACAACAGCCACAAGCCAAATACCGCCACGACTACCGTGCGCCGGATTACCTGATTAGCGATATCGATCTGACTTTTGACCTGGATGCCACTAAAACCGTTGTGACGGCGGTGAGCCAGGTGACGCGCCACAGCGCAACGGCCGTGCCGCTGCGTCTGGATGGTGAAGACCTGACGCTGGTCTCCCTGCAGATTAATGATGAAGCGTGGTCTGACTATAAAGAAGAAAACAACCAGCTGGTCATCGACAACCTGCCGGAAAAGTTTACGCTGCGCATCGTGAATGAAATCAGCCCGGCCGCCAACACGGCTCTGGAAGGGCTTTATCAGTCTGGCGTGGCGTTGTGCACCCAGTGCGAAGCGGAAGGGTTCCGTCACATTACCTGGTATCTGGACCGCCCGGACGTCCTGGCGCGCTTCACCACCAAAATTATCGCCGATAAAAAGCTTTATCCCTTCCTGCTCTCCAACGGTAACCGCGTCGGTGAAGGCGAGCTGGAAAATGGCCGTCACTGGGTTCAGTGGCAGGATCCGTTCCCGAAACCGTGCTACCTGTTTGCGCTGGTAGCGGGAGATTTCGACGTGCTGCGCGACACCTTCAAAACACGTTCGGGTCGCGAGGTGGCGCTGGAGCTGTTTGTTGATCGCGGCAACCTGGACCGCGCCCCATGGGCGATGACCTCGCTCATCAACTCCATGAAGTGGGACGAAGAGCGCTTCGGCCTCGAATATGACCTCGACATCTATATGATCGTCGCCGTCGACTTCTTCAACATGGGCGCAATGGAGAACAAAGGCCTTAACGTCTTTAACTCCAAATATGTGCTGGCGCGTACCGATACCGCCACCGATAAAGATTATCTCGATATTGAGCGCGTCATCGGCCACGAATATTTCCACAACTGGACCGGTAACCGCGTCACCTGCCGCGACTGGTTCCAGCTGAGCCTGAAAGAGGGCCTGACCGTCTTCCGTGACCAGGAGTTCAGCTCCGATCTGGGGTCTCGTGCGGTAAACCGCATCAACAACGTGCGCACCATGCGTGGCCTGCAGTTTGCGGAAGATGCCAGCCCAATGGCGCACCCGATCCGCCCGGATAAAGTCATTGAGATGAACAACTTCTACACCCTGACGGTGTATGAAAAAGGGGCGGAAATTATCCGTATGATCCACACCCTGCTGGGTGAGGAGAATTTCCAGAAAGGGATGCAGCTGTACTTTGAGCGTCATGACGGCAGTGCGGCCACCTGCGACGACTTTGTGCAGGCGATGGAAGATGCCTCCAATGTCGATCTCTCTCATTTCCGCCGCTGGTACAGCCAGGCCGGTACGCCAATTGTGACCGTTAAAGACGATTACAATCCGGAAACCGAGCAGTACACGCTGACTATCAGTCAGCGTACGCCGCCGACGGCAGAGCAGGAAGAGAAATATCCGCTTCATATTCCGTTCAGTATTGAGCTGTACGATAACGAAGGCAAAGTCATCCCATTGCAGAAGGGCGGCCACCCGGTGCACCACGTGTTGAACGTGACCCAGGCCGAGCAGACCTTTATCTTCGATAACGTCTATTTCCAGCCGGTACCTGCGCTGCTGTGTGAATTCTCTGCGCCAGTGAAGCTGGAGTACAAGTGGAGCGATCAGCAACTGACGTTCCTGATGCGTCACGCGCGCAACGACTTCTCCCGCTGGGATGCGGCACAAAGCCTGCTGGCAACCTACATCAAGCTGAACGTGAACCGTTACCAGCAGGGCCAGCCGCTGACGCTGCCGGTTCATGTGGCTGACGCGTTCCGCGCCATTCTGCTGGACGAGAAGATTGATCCGGCACTGGCGGCTGAAATCCTGACTCTGCCGTCCGCGACGGAAATTGCGGAGCTGTTTGACATTATTGACCCGATCGCCATCGTGGCGGTGCGTGAAGCGCTGACCCGCACGCTGGCGACCGAGCTGGCCGATGAGTTCCTGGCGGTCTACAACGCCAATAAGCTTGACGCGTATCGTGTGGAGCATGCGGACATCGGTAAACGTTCTCTGCGTAACACCTGCCTGCGCTATCTGGCGTTTGGTGAAACCGGTCTGGCGAACACCCTGGTGAGCAAGCAGTATCACGACGCGGATAACATGACCGACGCGCTGGCCGCGCTGGGGGCAAGCGTTGCAGCTGAACTGCCTTGCCGTAATGCGCTGATGCAGGAGTACGACGACAAATGGCATCAGGATGGTCTGGTGATGGACAAGTGGTTCATTCTGCAGGCGACCAGTCCGGCGGCCGATGCCCTCAGCACCGTTCGCAGCCTGCTGAAGCATCGCTCCTTTACCATGAGCAACCCCAACCGCGTGCGCTCCCTGATTGGCGCGTTTGCCAGCAGCAACCCGGCGGCGTTCCACGCCGAAGATGGCAGCGGTTATCAGTTTATGGTGGAAATGCTGACTGAGCTGAACAGCCGTAACCCGCAGGTGGCGTCACGTCTGATTGAGCCGCTGATCCGTCTGAAACGTTACGACGAGAAGCGTCAGGCGAAGATGCGTGCCGCGCTTGAGCAACTGAAAGGGCTGGAAAACCTGTCAGGCGATCTGTACGAGAAGATTGCTAAAGCGTTGGCCTGATGTAAAAGCCCGGTGGCGCTACGCTTACCGGGCCTACATAGGGTTTTCTCCCTCTCCCTGTGGGAGAGGGTCGGGGTGAGGGCATCAGGCATTAGCTTTGATCAATGCGCGCTCATTCACCCCCCGTTTCATCACCCGATCCAATACCTCAGCTTCGAGCTCAGCCAGTCTTGCGGAACCGACGCGACGAGGGCGTGGAAGGTCTACCGTCAGATCCAGACCAATTTTCCCGTCTTCTATTAACAGTACCCGGTCGGCCATCGCAACGGCTTCGCTCACATCATGGGTGACCAGCAGCACCGTAAAGCCGTGCGCCTGCCAGAGGGATGCAATCAAATCCTGCATGTCGATTCGCGTCAGGGCATCGAGCGCGCCCAGCGGTTCATCGAGCAACAGCAGGCCCGGACGGTGAATCAACGCCCGCGCCAGCGCCACACGCTGCTTCTGTCCACCCGACAGCGCCGCAGGCCAATCATTTGCACGATCTTCCAGCCCGACGGCGGCCAGCGCCTGGCGGGCTTCATCCCGCCAGTTGCCCTTAAGACCGAGCCCGACATTGTCGATAACCGTTTTCCACGGCAGCAGCCGCGCGTCCTGGAACATCATACGGGTATCGTCCTGAATATTGGCCAGCGGCGTCGTGCCCGCCAGAATGTCGCCGCCGTTGGGGGACTCCAGCCCCGCTAAAAGACGCAACAGTGTGCTCTTGCCGCCGCCGCTGCGGCCGACAACGGCCACAAATTGCCCGGCGGGAATGTGCAGATCCAGTCCGTTAAGAATGGTGTTTTCACCGTAGCGTTTGGTGACACCGCTGAGCAACAGCGGGGTACCCTGAGTCAGTCGGGCTGTATTCATGCTTTCGCCTCCGAAGTGGTATAAGCTGGATTCCAGCGTAGCCAGCTGCGTTCCAGCCACTGGGCGCTGACATCGGCGAGTTTGCCGAGCAGGGCGTAAAGGATGATGGCGACTACGACCACATCCGTTTGCAGGAATTCGCGGGCGTTCATCGCCAGATAGCCAATGCCGGAGTTGGCAGAGATGGTTTCCGCGACAATCAGCGTCAGCCACATCAGGCCGAGCGCAAAACGCACCCCGACCATAATGGAGGGCAGGGCGCCGGGCAGAATGACATGGGTAAAGAGCGCGAAACCTGATAAGCCGTAACTGCGCGCCATCTCCACCAGACCGCGATCGATGTTGCGGATGCCGTGCCAGGTGTTGATGTAAATCGGGAACAGCGTGCCCAGCGCCACGAGGAAAATCTTGGCGCTCTCATCAATACCAAACCATAAAATCACCAGCGGGATCAGCGCCAGATGCGGCACGTTGCGCAGCATCTGAATGGACGTATCCAGCAGCCGTTCACCCCAGCGGGACAGGCCGCTGATCAACCCCAGCACCAGGCCGATGCTACCGCCGATGGAAAAACCAATCACCGCGCGCCAGGAGCTGATCGCCAGATGCTGCCACAGCTCGCCGCTGACGCTTAACGACCAGAACGCTTCGATAACGCCCTCCGGGGAGGGCAGAATGCGGCTCGACAGCCAGCCGGTGGACGACGCGAGCTGCCAGATAGCCACAATGCCGACGGGAAAAAACCATGGCGCGGCGCGCAGCAACCATTTTTGTGAGGTGGCAGACATGGTTACTCCTTAGCTTTGCGCAACTTTTCGCGGGATAAATTCGTTGGCCACGGCTTCGCCCTGCAGCTGCAGCTGGCGGGGCTGGGGAATTTCCGGGATGGCCACATCCAGATGCGGGAACAGCAGTTCGCCCACCTTATACGCTTCTTCCAGGTGCGGATAGCCTGAGAGAATAAAGCTGTCGATCCCAAGCTCTGCGTATTCATTAATCCGCGCGGCCACGGTTGGACCGTCGCCGACCAGCGCCGTACCCGCACCGCCGCGCACCAGACCCACGCCTGCCCACAGGTTCGGGCTGATCTCCAGATTCTCGCGTTTGCCGTTGTGCAGGGAAGCCATCCGGTGCTGTCCTACAGAGTCAGTTTTGGCAAACGCGGCCTGCGCTTTGGCGATAGTCTCATCATCCAGATGAGAAATCAGACGGTCGGCCGCCTGCCAGGCTTCTTCATTGGTCTCACGCACAATCACATGCAGACGAATACCGAAGCGCACCTTGCGGCCATGCGCGGCCGCTTTGGCGCGGACCTGGTCAATTTTTTCTTTTACCAGCTCAGGCGGTTCGCCCCAGGTGAGATACAGATCAACCTGCTCTGCCGCCAGGTCCTGCGCCACATCTGACGATCCGCCAAAATAGAGAGGAGGGCGCGGCTGCTGCACCGGCGGGAAGTAAAGCTTCGCGTCGCGAACGTGAATATGCTTGCCTTCGAAGGTCACGGTCTCACCCTCCAGCAGACGTCGCCAGACGCGGGTGAACTCGGCAGAGGCCTCATAGCGCTCGGTGTGGTCGAGGAACACGCCGTCGCCCGCCAGCTCCTGGGGATCGCTGCCCGTCACCAGGTTAAACAGGGCGCGGCCGTTGGACAGTCTGTCGAGTGTTGCCGCCTGACGCGCCGCCACGGTGGGGGAGACGACGCTCGGGCGTAACGCAACCAGGAACTTCAGCCGCTGAGTCACCGGGATCATCGAGGCGGCGACCAGCCAGGCATCTTCACAGGATCGTCCGGTTGGGATCAGTACCCCGGTGAAACCGATGCGATCCGCCGCCTGCGCTATCTGCTGCAGATAGCCGTGGTCAACCGGGCGTGAACCCTCTTCTGTACCAAGATAGTGTCCATCACCGTGGGTGGGTAAAAACCAGAAAAGATTCAGACTCATGATTTTGTTCCTTCTTTGCCTGCGGGTTGCCAGATACGTTCACGAATATCCACCTGCTTAGGAACCAGGTGATTTTGATAGAAGAGGTCAGCGGTTTGCTGCTGAAGTGCGGCAACGTGTGCATCTACGGGGGAAATGGTGGTCGGTGGACGGTGGCTGAGGTAGCTCGCGATCACCGGTTCAGGTAAGCCCATGGTTTTTGCCAGCAGGGCAATACTCTCCTGACGCTGGCTTTGAGTCAGGGCATCGGCCTGGGTAAAGGTATCCAGTACGTTCTGAATAAATGCGCCGTTTTTTTCCGCATACGGTTTTGCGGCAAGGTAGAACGAGCCGGTCTGTTTCAGGGTGGTACCGTCTTTCAGTACCCGCACGCCGCCCTGCAGCAGTGCGGCGGAGTAGTATGGATCCCAGATGGCCCAGGCATCCACATTCCCTTGCTGGAAGGCGGCGCGCGCATCAGCCGGGGTCAGATAGACGGGCTGAATATCGGTGAACTTCAGCCCGGCTTCCTGCAGGGCACGCAGCAGCAGATTATGCGAGCTGGAACCTTTCTGAAACGCAACTTTATGTCCTTTAAGATCGGCGACGCTTTTGATGTCGCTCTTTTCCGGTACCAGAATCACTTCGGCCTTCGGTTTAGGCGGCTCAACGCCCACATAGACGAGGTCCGCTCCGGCGGCCTGGGCGAATATTGGCGGAATATCGCCTGTACTGCCCAGATCAATACTGCCGACATTCAGGGCTTCCAGCATCTGAGGTCCAGCGGGAAACTCAACCCAGGAGAATTTGGTGTCCGGGAAGCGTTTTTCCAGAAGCTGGTGGCTTTTGGCCAGCACCATACTCACGCTGCCTTTCTGGTAACCGATGCGTAAGCTCTCAGGGGCGTTATCTGCGGCATGGGCCAGCGACGTCAATGCCATCAGACCTGCCAGTCCGACGCGGGATAAGATTTTAAACATGAGCGACTCCTTGAGGCTGACCAAACGCCGGGGCCTGAATATCCCTGCGATGCAGGGCATGCCAGAAGGTTTCCAGAGCGTTATCGAGGCGGGTTTGCAGATTAGGCGTAAAGTGTGGTTTGTGCTGATAGTCAATGACCTGGGAGTCATCCGCGAAGACGCCGTGGAGGATCTCCTGCGCTTTCAGCGCGTTCAGGACCGGCTTCAGGGCGTAATCCACCGCCAGTAAATGGGCGACTGTGCCGCCTGTGGCCAGCGGCAACACCACCTTGCCATCCAGTGCGCGTTCAGGAAGCAAATCAAGCAAGGTTTTCAGTGCGCCGGAAAAAGAGGCTTTATAAATCGGCGTGGCGACGATTAAACCGTCCGCGTCTTTAAGTTGTTCTGTCAGGGTTTTGAGCGCGGGGCTGTCAAAACGGGCATAAAGCAGATCCTCAGGTTCGAAGTTATGCAGGTTCCAGTGGCACACTTCCACATCCAGGGCATTGAGCTTTTCACGGGCATATTCCAGCAGGGCGCTGGAGCGCGAAGGGAATCGTGGACTTCCGGCCAGAGTAATGACGCGCATACTTCCTCCTTATAACCAATTGTTTGCTTTTATCTAACATTCATAACAATTTTCAGGAGTGTGACATCGCGCGGTTATTCCACTAAATGATTTATCTGCAATTAAAATGCGAAAAAGAGCATAAGAAATCCCCGGGCAGGTAAACGATTGCGTTTTACGCGGCTTTTTTTGCCACAGGTCAATTCCCTTTCGCGCCGGGATCGCCCATAATCCCCTCCCGGTTTGCACACCGGGAATCCAGGAGAGTTCATGTACTACCCCTTCGTTCGTAAAGCCCTTTTCCAGCTCGATCCTGAGCGCGCTCATGAATTTACATTCCAGCAATTACGTCGTATTACCGGAACGCCGCTGGCGGCGCTGGTGCGCCAGAACGTGCCGGAAAAACCTGTGCAGTGCATGGGACTGACTTTTAAAAACCCGCTGGGTCTGGCGGCAGGTCTGGATAAAAATGGCGAGTGCATTGATGCCCTGGGCGCGATGGGCTTTGGCTCCATCGAAATTGGTACCGTCACCCCGCGTCCGCAGCCGGGAAATGACAAGCCGCGCCTGTTCCGCCTGGTCGAAGCCGAAGGGTTGATCAACCGCATGGGCTTTAACAACCACGGTGTGGATCACCTGGTGGAGAACGTAAAAAAAGCCCATTTTGATGGGGTATTAGGCATCAACATCGGCAAAAATAAAGACACGCCAGTCGAACAGGGTAAAGATGACTACCTGATTTGTATGGAAAAAGTCTACGCCTATGCCGGTTATATCGCGGTGAATATTTCTTCACCCAATACTCCGGGCCTGCGATCCTTACAATATGGTGAAGCGCTGGACGATCTTCTGAGCGCCATTAAAAATAAACAAAATGCCCTGCAGGCGATCCACCATAAATATGTTCCGGTGGCGGTTAAGATCGCCCCGGATCTTTCTGCGGAAGAATTGATCCAGGTTGCTGACAGTTTAGTTCGCCATAATATTGATGGCGTGATTGCGACCAATACCACCCTCGATCGCTCCCTCGTACAGGGAATGAAAAACTGTGATGAAGCGGGTGGGTTAAGCGGTCGTCCAGTACAATTAAAAAGCACCGAAATTATTCGTGCCCTGTCTGCGGAATTAAAAGGACGCCTGCCGATTATTGGCGTCGGTGGCATTGACTCCGTGATAGCTGCGCGCGAGAAGATGGCGGCAGGTGCGTCACTGGTACAAATCTATTCCGGCTTTATTTTTAAAGGGCCGCCGCTGATTAAAGAAATCGTTACTCATATCTAATCTTTTCTCCTAATCAGACAACCAGGGCTTTATTTCCAGCCCTGGTTGTTTTATATTCCGTCACTGTTGCTTATTTAGACATTATGGTCTTTTATTAATGGTGTTATAAACGAAGCGGCAATCAGGACATTTTTAGTACAGGACGTTTGGGTACGGGAGAGAAACATGCGAATTAAACCTGACGATAACTGGCGCTGGTATTTTTGCGACGAGCACGATCGAATGATGCTCGATTTAGCCAATGGCATGTTGTTTCGTTCTCGTTTTGCCCGCCGAATGTTAACCCCGGATGCGTTTTCCCCGTCTGGCTTTTGTGTGGATGACGCTGCGCTTTATTTCTCCTTTGAGGAGAAATGTCGCGATCTGGTTCTCTCTAAAGAGCAGCGTGCCGAACTGGTATTAAATGCGCTGGTCGCGATCCGTTTCCTGAAACCACAGATGCCGAAAAGCTGGCACTTTCTTGCGCACAACATGAACTGGACCCCGGCAACGGGTGACGCAGCCTGCGTCAATCTGAGCGATACGGCAGAAGAGGTCAGTTTGCTGGTGGTTGAGCCTGGCGAAAATGCCGCGCTCTGTCTGCTGGCCCAGCCCGGCGTGACCATTGCCGGGCGGACGATGCAGCTTGGGGACGCCATAAAAGTGATGAACGACAGGCTGAAACCGCAGTTGCGTATGGACTCGTTCAGCCTCGAGCAGGCGGTTTAAGCTTCCAGCTGTACCGACGTTTTTGGGATACAGCTGCAGCACAGAATGGTCCCGTCTTCGGCAATCGCTGACTTTTTCAGCGCACTGACCTCGCCCTCCACCAGTTTTATTCGACAGCAGCCACAGATCCCCGCGCGGCAGGAATAGGGTATGCGGATCCCCGCTTGTTCCAGTTGCTCAAGTAAAACCTGCTGATTGTTTCCCCGAATGACGCTGCCCTGCCAGTGAATATCCACCGCCGAGCTGACTGGCGTCTCAATATCGACAGACTCCTCTTCCTGGCCTGCGCCGTAAACGCGTGCGGGTCCACGGGCAAGAATTTCTACCTCGTCACCGACACGGATCGCGCCGCTGGAGCGCGGGATAAGGTTTTGGCCAAAATCGACATCGCCGTTATCCTGCGCGGTACGGAAGGATTGCAGGGTTTTCAGCGGCTCGCCGGAAGGGTGCTTCTGCCCTTTCTCCGGACTCACCGTCGTAAAAATGCAGCGGCTGCAGGGCTTGACCACGTCGAAAATAACGTTGCCAATGCGGATCACTTTCCAGGTGTCTTCTTCCCAGGCGTCTGCTCCCGTCACCACCAGGTTCGGACGGAACTGCTCCATCTGAACGCTGGCTTTGCAGCGGCGTTGCAAATCACGCAGCGAGGCTTCATTGGTCAGCAGGAACGGGAAACCATCGGCGAAGGAGAGCGGAACCGCGTCGTGACGCTTCACGCGACGCGTCAGTTCCGGCCCAACCCAGCGAAGCTGCACGTCGCGGGAGAAAAAGCCGCTCAGCCAGCGGTTAATCTCTTCCGGGGCAATGCGCGCGGTAAAATGATTGCCCCACACTTCCGTTGGCGCATCGACAGGCGCAAAATCAGCAAAGCGGATCACCCGACTTTCACCATCCGGTGCGGTCAGGTGCAAACCGTCATGAAGCGGGGAAGGGGTAAAGCGAACCATCTGCGGGAACTGGCGTGCGGTAATGAACGTCCCGTCCGGCTCGGTGACCATGAAGATACGATCGAAGGCAAATCCGCTCATGTCGGCCAGGGCGTGAGAAACGCCGATGCCGCGCATGGATTTCACCGGATGAATAAAAAGCCTGGATAAGGTCGCCACTGCACAGTCCCTCGAATGAAAATAAGCCTTCAACTTTATGACATACACGCCATATTAGCTATAATGCGCGACAATTTTCTTAGAGTAAAAGTGACGATATGAATTCTCTGTTTGCCAGTACGGCCCGTGGGCTGGAAGAGCTGTTAAAAACTGAACTGGAAGCCCTGGGCGCGCAAGAGTGCCAGGTAGTTCAGGGTGGTGTCCATTTTGAGGGCGACACACGGCTTATTTACCAGAGCCTGATGTGGAGCCGTCTGGCATCGCGCATCATGCTGCCGATGAAGGAGTGTAAGGTTTACAGTGACCTTGACCTCTATACCGGCGTTCAGATGATCGACTGGACAGAGATCTTCACTCCAGATGCCACCTTCGCGGTGCATTTCAACGGCGTGAACGACGAGATCCGCAACAGCCAGTACGGTGCCTTGCGCGTCAAAGATGCCATTGTGGACTGTTTCACGCGTAAAAATAAGGAACGACCAAACGTCGATCGTGAAAACCCGGATCTGCGCATTAACGTCTGGCTCAATGGCGACACAGCAAGTATCTCTCTCGATCTGAGCGGGGCGGGCTTACATCTGCGTGGCTACCGCGATCGCACCGGTATGGCACCGATCAAAGAAACCCTGGCCGCCGCCATCGTGATGCGCTCCGGCTGGCAGCCAGGCACGCCATTGCTCGACCCGATGTGTGGCTCCGGTACGCTGCTGATTGAAGCGGCTATGCTGGCCACCGACCGCGCGCCGGGACTGCATCGCGGCCAGTGGGGCTTCAAAGGCTGGGCGCAGCACGATGAAGCTATCTGGAAAGAGGTGAAAGCGGACGCTCAGGCCCGGGCACGTAAAGGCCTGGCGGAGTACACCTCCCACTTCTACGGCTCGGACAGCGATCCGCGCGTGATTGAACGTGCGCGCAGCAACGCCCGTCGTGCCGGTATCGGCGAGCTGATTACCTTCGAGGTGAAAGATGTCGCCAACCTGACCAACCCGCTGCCGAAAGGGCCTTACGGTACGGTTATCAGCAACCCGCCATACGGTGAGCGTCTCGACAGCGAACCGGCGCTGATTGCCCTGCACAGCCTGCTCGGCCGCAACATGAAAGATTACTTTGGCGGCTGGAATCTCTCCCTCTTTAGCGCCTCACCGGAATTGCTGAGCTGCCTGCAACTGCGCGCCGATCGCCAGTTTAAGGCAAAGAATGGCCCGTTGGATTGCGTGCAGAAAAACTACCATCTGGCGGAGAAGGCGGCGGACAGCAAACCGTCGGGCGTGGCGGAAGATTACGCCAACCGTCTGCGTAAAAACCTGAAGAAATTTGAAAAATGGGCGAAGCAGGAAGGCATTGAATGCTATCGCCTGTATGACGCCGATCTGCCGGAGTACAACGTGGCGGTTGACCGCTACGCGGACTGGGTGGTGATTCAGGAATATGCGCCACCAAAAACCATTGATGCGCAAAAAGCGCGTCAGCGCATGCTGGACGTGATTGCGGCGACTATCGCCGTGCTGGGGATTGCGCCAAACAAACTGGTGCTCAAAACCCGTGAACGCCAGAAAGGGAAAAACCAGTATCAGAAGATGGGCGAGAAGGGCGACTTTATCGAAGTGGGCGAATATAACGCCCGCCTGTGGGTTAACCTGACCGACTATCTCGATACCGGCCTGTTCCTTGACCACCGTATCGCCCGCCGTATGCTGGGCCAGATGAGCAAGGGTAAAGATTTCCTCAACCTGTTCTCCTACACCGGCAGCGCCAGCGTGCATGCGGGGCTGGGCGGCGCGCGCAGCACCACTACGGTCGATATGTCCCGCACCTATCTGGAGTGGGCGGAGCGCAACCTGCGCCTGAACGGCTTAACCGGACGTCAGCATCGTCTGATGCAGGCTGACGTGCTGGGCTGGCTGCGTGATACCGATGAGCAGTTCGACCTGATCTTTATCGATCCGCCGACCTTCTCCAACTCCAAGCGTATGGAAGATAGCTTTGATGTACAACGCGATCACCTGCGCCTGATGACCGACCTGAAACGCCTGCTGCGTAAAGGCGGCACGATTATGTTCTCGAACAACAAACGCGGCTTCCGTATGGATCATGACGGCTTAGCAGCCCTGGGACTGAAAGCACAAGAAATCAGCCAAAAAACGCTGTCTCAGGACTTTGCCCGTAACCGTCAAATCCATAACTGCTGGTTGATTACCGCGGTCTGAAAGGAAAAATAAATGTCTTTAATTAGTATGCACGGCGCGTGGCTCTCCTTCAGCGACGCACCGCTTCTCGATAATGCCGAACTGCACATCGAAGATAACGAGCGCGTCTGTCTGGTGGGCCGTAATGGCGCGGGTAAATCCACGCTGATGAAAATCCTCAACCGTGAACAGGGCCTGGATGACGGGCGGATTGTTTACGAACAGGATCTGATTGTCTCCCGCCTGCAGCAGGATCCACCGCGCCACGTGACCGGCAGCGTGTACGATTTCGTGGCGGAAGGCATCTCTGAGCAGGCTGAATACCTGAAGCGCTATCATGAGATTTCTCATCTGGTGATGACCGACCCGAGCGACAAGAATCTCAACGAGCTGGCAAAAGTGCAGGAGATGCTCGATCACCACGGCCTGTGGCAGCTTGAAAACCGCATTAATGAGGTGCTGGCGCAGCTTGGTCTCGAAGCGGATATGGAGCTGTCGGCGCTCTCCGGTGGCTGGCTGCGTAAAGCGGCCCTGGGACGCGCGCTGGTCAGCGGGCCGAAGGTACTGCTGCTGGACGAACCGACGAACCACCTCGATATCGAAGCGATTGACTGGCTGGAAGGGTTCCTGAAAACCTTCAGCGGTACCATCATCTTTATCTCTCACGACCGTTCGTTTATTCGCAATATGGCGACGCGTATTGTCGATCTCGACCGCGGTAAGCTGGTGACCTATCCTGGCGATTACGATACCTATCTGCTGGAGAAAGAAGAAAACCTGCGCGTGGAAGAGCTGCAGAATGCCGAGTTCGACCGCAAACTGGCGCAGGAAGAGGTGTGGATCCGCCAGGGGATTAAAGCCCGACGTACCCGTAACGAAGGCCGCGTGCGTGCCCTGAAGGCCATGCGCCGTGAACGTAGCGAACGCCGTGAAGTGATGGGCAGCGCCAAAATGCAGGTGGAAGAGGCCTCCCGTTCCGGCAAGATTGTCTTCGAAATGGAAAACGTGAACTATCAGGTTGACGGTAAAGTCCTGGTGAAAGAGTTCTCGGCTCAGGTCCAGCGCGGTGACAAAATCGCCCTGATTGGCCCGAACGGCTGCGGTAAAACCACGCTATTGAAGCTGATGCTCGGACAGCTTCAGGCCGACAGCGGGCGCATTCACTGCGGTACGAAACTCGAAGTGGCCTACTTCGATCAGCATCGCGCGGAGCTGGATCCGGACAGAACGGTGATGGATAACCTCGCCGAAGGTAAGCAGGAGGTGATGGTGAACGGCAAGCCGCGCCATGTGCTGGGCTACCTGCAGGACTTCCTGTTCCATCCGAAACGAGCCATGACGCCGGTACGTGCCCTGTCAGGCGGTGAGCGAAATCGTCTTCTGCTGGCACGTCTGTTCCTGAAGCCAAGCAACCTGCTGATCCTCGATGAACCGACCAACGATCTGGATGTCGAAACGCTGGAATTGCTGGAAGAACTGATTGATGGCTATCAGGGAACCGTGATGCTTGTCAGCCACGATCGTCAGTTTGTTGATAACACCGTGACCGAGTGCTGGATTTTCGAAGGTGAAGGTCGAATTGGACAATATGTCGGCGGCTATCACGATGCAAAAGGGCAGCAGTCGCAGTCTCTGGCGCAGAAACAGGCAAAGTCCAAAATAAGTTCTGAACCTGCTGTAACAAAAGCAGAAACTGTCAAGAAAACCTCGGCTAAACTAAGCTATAACCTGCAGCGCGAACTGGAGGGGCTACCGCAGCGTCTTGAAGAGCTGGAAGCCGCGCTTGAGGATCTGCAAAAACAGGTTGCTGATGCGTCATTCTTTACCCAATCGCATGACTATACTCAGAAAGTATTGGCTGAACTTTCCGCGGCTGAAAAAGCCCTGGAAGACGCCTTTGAGCGCTGGGAGTACCTAGAGTCTCTGAAAAACGGCGCATAAACAGGGATAACATATGTGTGACCAGCACCATGCCGACAGGCATATATTATGCTCGCAATGCGATATGCTCGTGGCGTTGCCAGAGCTTGGTCACGGACATAAAGCCCTGTGTCCACGTTGCGGCACGACGTTGACAACCGAGTGGGACGCGCCGCGGCAGCGTCCCACCGCTTACGCACTGGCGGCATTGTTCATGCTGCTGCTCTCCAATCTCTTCCCGTTCATCTATATGAAGGTGGGGGGGATGACCAGTCAGGTGGATTTGCTTGAAATTCCGGGCGTGATGTTCTCAGAAGATTACGCCAGCCTCGGCACCTTTTTTCTGCTCTTCGTTCAGATAGTCCCGGCTTTTTGTCTGGTCGTTATCCTGATGCTGGTAAACCGCGTCAGGATGCCGCCATCACTGAAAATCAAACTCGCGCGTATCCTTTTTCAGCTCAAAAGCTGGGGGATGGCCGAAATCTTCCTGGCGGGCATTCTGGTCAGTTTCGTGAAGCTGATGGCGTACGGTGACGTGGGGATCGGCAGCAGCTTTATTCCCTGGTGTCTGTACTGCGTCCTGCAGCTGCGCGCCTTCCAGTGCGTCGACAGGCGCTGGGTGTGGGACGATATCGCGCCGGCACCGACGCTTGCGCAGACGGTGAAAGTTGGTGTACCGGGTATTCGGCAGGGGCTGCGTTCGTGCCCGTGCTGTACCGCGGTGCTGCCCGCCGATCTTGACGTTTGTCCGCGCTGTGAAACGAAAGGTCATGTACGCCGTAAAAATAGCCTGCAGTGGACGATGGCGCTGCTGGTGACCTCCATCATGCTCTATCTGCCGGCCAATATTCTGCCGATTATGATCACTGATTTGCTCGGGGATAAAATGCCCTCGACGATCCTCGCCGGGGTCATACTGCTGTGGGGGGAGGGCTCCTACCCGGTCGCCGGCGTTATCTTTATCGCCAGTATTATGGTGCCAACGTTAAAAATGATCGCCATCGCCTGGCTCTGCTGGGATGCGAAAGGCCACGGAAAACGCGACAGTGAACGCATGCATCTGATTTATGAAGTGGTTGAGTTTGTCGGACGCTGGTCAATGATTGACGTGTTTGTGATTGCCGTTCTCTCTGCACTGGTGCGGATGGGCGGTCTGATGAGTATTTATCCCGCGATGGGGGCTTTAATGTTTGCGCTGGTCGTGATTATGACCATGTTTGCGGCCATGACCTTCGACCCTCGTTTATCGTGGGATCGTGAGCCTGAATCAAGCCATGAGGAAGAGTAAGAGCATGGAAAATAAGAGTGGAGAGGCGAAAGTGCAGAAGGTCAAAAACTGGTCACCGGTGTGGATTTTCCCCATCGTGACGGCGCTGATCGGTGCCTGGATCCTGTTTTATCATTACAGTCATCAGGGACCGGAAGTGACGCTGATAACCACCAATGCCGAGGGGATTGAGGGCGGTAAAACGACCATCAAAAGCCGTAGCGTGGATGTGGGGGTGGTTGAAAGCGCAACCCTGACCGACGATTTAACCCATGTGGAGATTAAGGCGCGCCTTAATGCCGGCATGGAAAAACTGCTGCATGGCGATTCCGTGTTCTGGGTCGTTAAACCGCAGGTGGGACGTGAAGGGATCAGCGGCTTAGGGACGCTGCTGTCGGGGGCCTATATTGAGCTGCAGCCCGGCGCTAAGGGTAACCAGCCAGCCAAATACCAGCTTCTGGATTCACCGCCGCTTGCGCCGCCTGATGCCAAGGGTATCCGCGTGATCCTCGACAGCAAAAAAGCAGGCCAGCTCACGGCGGGCGACCCGGTACTGTTCCGTGGCTATCGCGTCGGGTCGGTTGAGAAAAGCACCTTTGATCCGCAGAAAAGAGCGATCAGCTATCAGCTCTTCATCAATGCGCCAAACGATCGACTGGTCACCAGCAATGTCCGTTTCTGGAAAGACAGCGGGATCGCGGTGGATCTGACATCGGCAGGCATGCGCGTCGAAATGGGCTCGCTGACCACGCTGTTTGGCGGAGGCGTAAGCTTTGACGTGCCGGAAGGCCTTGATCTGGGGCAGCCGGTTACAGAGAACACCGCCTTCCGACTCTTTGACGATCAAAAAAGTATTCAGGATGCGCTCTATACCGATCACGTTGACTTCCTGATGTTCTTTAAAGATTCCGTCCGCGGCCTGCAGCCGGGGGCGCCTGTTGAATTCCGCGGCATTCGTCTCGGTACGGTGGGGCAAGTTCCGTTCTTCGTCCCGGGCCTTCAGCAGGTACTGGATGATGATTACCGCATCCCGGTGCTGATCCGCATTGAACCGGAACGACTGCTTAACCAGATTGGCGAAAATCAGGATATTGCTACCCATATCACTCAACTGATGGAACGCGGTCTGCGCGGGTCGCTGAAAACCGGCAACCTGGTGACCGGTGCGCTGTATGTGGATATGGACTTCTATCCGAAAGCGCCGCCGATTACCGGTATCCGTGAATTTGGTGGCTACAAAATTATCCCAACGGTGAGCAGCGGTCTGGCTCAGATCCAGCAGCGTCTGATGGAAACCCTGGATAAGATTAACAATCTGCCACTGAATCCGATGATTGAAGCGGCGACCGGTTCGTTACGCCAGAGCCAGGAGACAATGCAACGTCTGCAGACCACGCTGGATAATATCAACAAGATCACCGCCAGCCAGAGTATGCAGCAGCTGCCGCAGGACATGCAGAAAACGCTGCGTGAGCTGAACCGCAGTATGCAGGGCTTCCAGCCTGGCTCAGCGGCCTATAACAAGATGGTGGCAGATATGCAGCGTCTTGATCAGGTCTTGCGTGAACTGCAGCCCGTTCTGAAAACGCTCAACGAGAAGAGCAACGCGCTGGTGTTTGAAGCGAAAGATAAAAAGGATCCTGAGCCGAAGAGGGCAAAAGAATGAATAAGTGGCTAGTGATGGTGGGTGCTCTGCTGTTAACGGCATGCAGTTCAGGCGTAGATAACAAAAGCTACTATCAGCTTCCTGTGGCGACCCAGAGTGGCGGGCAAAGCACGGCCAGTCTGGGAAGCCGCCAGCTGTGGGTTGAGCAGGTTAACGTGCCGGATTACCTCGCCGGAAACGGCGTGGTTTATCAGACCAGCGACGTTAAATACGTGATTGCGACGAACAATCTTTGGGCCAGTCCGCTGGATCAGCAGCTGCGCAACACGCTGGTGGCCAATCTGGGCAGCCAGCTTCCGGGTTGGGTTGTCGCATCGCAGCCGCTGGGTAACGATCAGGATACGCTGAATGTCACGGTAACGGGCTTCCATGGCCGTTATGACGGTGCGGTGGTGATCAGCGGGGAGTGGTTGCTGAATCATCAGGGGCAACTGATCAAGCGTCCTTTCCATCTGGAGTTGAAACAGCAGAAAGATGGTTATGACGAAATGGTGAAAGTCCTGGCTCAGGGTTGGGCACAGGAGTCGGCCAGTATCGCCAGGGAAATTTCCCGGCTGCCATAAGTAAAATTCATCATCAAAAACCGCAACCGGCCCGTCGCTGATTGCGGTTTTTTTTCGTTTTCACTTCAGTTTGTTACTTGTGCCGTATCACATTTTTTGTACAAATGATCTTCTGGCTAGCTCACAAATATGACACCCGTATGAATTTTGAACATTGACGCTGCGACTAATTCGGGGTATTCGTTATCTGTGCCTGTACATAGAGTGCAGACACTGTTTTCTTTCCACCAGACAAAAGAATGAGGGAAACGAGGCATGAAGAGACAGAAACGAGATCGCCTGGAACGGGCTCATCAACGTGGTTATCAGGCCGGCATCGCTGGACGTTCTAAAGAAATGTGTCCTTATCAGACGATAAATCAAAGGTCACAATGGCTTGGAGGCTGGCGAGAAGCCATCGGCGACAGGGCACTCATAGCCTGATAACGTCTCTTTAAAAAAAGAAACCTCCGCAATGCGGAGGTTTCGCCTTTCTGGTCTGGCGTTGCGAAACGCACTATCAGAACGCGGAGGTGTCCTGGAACAGACCCACTTTCAGGTCGCTCGCGCTGTAAATCAGACGACCGTCTACCAGCACTTCGCCATCTGCCAGGCCCATAATCAGGCGGCGGTTCACGATGCGCTTGAAGTGAATACGATAGGTCACTTTCTTCGCGGTAGGCAGCACCTGACCCGTGAATTTCACTTCGCCCACGCCCAGCGCGCGGCCTTTACCTTCGCCGCCCAGCCAGCCCAGATAGAAGCCAACCAGCTGCCACATAGCATCCAGGCCCAGACAGCCAGGCATTACCGGATCGCCAATAAAGTGGCAACCGAAGAACCACAGGTCCGGGTTGATATCGAGTTCTGCTTCTACGTAACCCTTATCGAAGTTGCCGCCGGTTTCGGTCATTTTCACGACACGGTCCATCATCAGCATGTTCGGGGCCGGTAACTGCGGGCCTTTTGCGCCAAACAGTTCACCGCGACCAGAGGCAAGAAGATCTTCTTTTGTATAGGATTCGCGTTTATCTACCATGTTCTCAGTAAGCCTTATTTTAGTGAAGGACGCAGGATAGCTAACACGTGTACGCTGAACAAGTCCGATCAGTTCGAACTAAACCAGCTTAACCAGCGTAACGGCCATGGATAACGATGACGAGCATCCTGTTGTGTCGCCTGAGCAATTCGCTCCTGGATGGTCTGCATCAGGGTTGTTTGCCCTTCGCCATCCCAAACCAGGTTTGTCAGTAAGGGTAGTGCATCCTCAATCCCTTCGATGGCCCAGAGCGTGAATTGCCCTTGTTCAACCGCATCCAGAATATCCTGACTGAGGCTTAAATGGCGTGCGTTAGGCGCAGGAATAATCACCCCCTGTTTGCCGTTTAAACCACGCTGCTGGCAGATGGAGAAGAAGCCTTCGATTTTTTCATTGAGGCCTCCTACAGGCTGAGCACGACCAAATTGATCCACCGAACCGGTGATTGCGATGTTCTGATTGATCGGCACGTCCGCCAGGGCGCTGATTAAGGCACACAGCTCTGCCATAGAGGCACTATCGCCATCCACTTCGCTGTAGGACTGCTCAAACGTCAGCGAGGCGGAGAAGGGGATCTGCTGCTCAAGCTGCAGCTCCGACATTAAAAACGCCTGCATGATCATCATGCCTTTCGCATGAATGTTCCCGCCCAGTTCGGCTTTGCGTTCGATATCAGTGAATTCACCATCACCAATATGCACCACGCAGCTGATACGGGAAGGCTCCCCAAACGCCCGTGGGTGTCCAGGGAACTCAATCACCGACAGGGCGTTAATCTGCCCGACGCGTTCGCCTTCGGTCTCCACCAGAATTTGTTCCAGCAGGATTTCATCCTGCATACGGTCAGCAAGGTAGCCTTCTCGCCACTCGCGCTGCGCCAGCATCTGAGCAAGCTGTTCTCCGGTGAAGGTACCGTTACCGCTGATAACACCCACTTCACGCAGCTGTTTGCTGATCCACAGCGGGCAGAGAGGCAGGGTTTCCTGATCGCCGGTATAGCGCACCGCTTCGCGCATTAAGCCCGGCCACGCGTCGGCCGCAGGCGTTGGCAACACAAAACGTTCCGCCACCGTCATCACCCACTGACACCACTGGGTCATATCATCGGCATCGGCAATCTGGATGTTATCTTCGTATTCGCTATACACCGCCTGCTCAGCCAGCTCCGGCTCCATTTCCTGGAAATCCGCCAGCGATTCACGGTCGCCCGTCAACACGACGGTCAGCGTCAACGGCATAGATGGCACAGCGACCGGCAGGGGACGAGACTCATCGTAGCCAACCCAGTCGAAGCGCTGCTGGTTTACGATGGTTTTCAGACGCATCCACAACAGCGGCTGCGAGAGCAGGGTACGCAGTGAGATGATGAGGACACCGCCATTTGCGCGATGCACCAGCCCAGGCTGCAGGGACAGCTCACCGTTAAACTGGCGCAGACAACCAAAGAGTTGTTCAGCCTCGACCCAGTTAGCGGTAATCACCTCGCCCTTAGCGGCAAAACGGTCATCAGCCTGGGTTGAGGGTTCGAAAGTAACATCATGTCCCGCGATACGATATTGGCCGCCAAAGACTGCGTTCGATTCCGGCCGCAACTGGCGTACAGCATCCCCAATCAGCGTCAGGTATTCCGCTTCTTCCGGGGCTTTGAGCAACATGAAGGGCGCTGTTGCCCATGGGCTCAACACCTGCTCCAGCGCATAATGCAAACGTGGCTGCGTATCGCTAAGGATGAATTCGTGTTCTTTTGCGAGATCTGGCTGTGCAAACACGTCCTGATAGCTTTCGCTATCCGGAACAAGGTCACGCCATGCAAGTTTCGTAATGGTCAAAGTTGATGTTTTTTAGTCAGATGTAAAAGGGAGGAGTATACCGTAAGCGGGGGGCTCTACCCAAGCAGGATTGGGGATTTCGAATGCGGGACGGGCTGCATTCCATCACAGGATATGATTTCTTTTCAGCAGATTGCTAAAAAACTGATATTCTGAACAGAGTTACGTGGTAACACTGAGATCGCAATGAAATATCAACAACTGGAAAATCTCGAAAGCGGCTGGAAATGGAAGTACCTGGTCAAAAAGCACCGTGAAGGGGAACTGATCACCTGCTATATCGAAGCCAGCGCGGCGCAAGAAGCCGTGGATATTTTGCTGACCCTCGAAAATGAACCGGTACAGGTTAACGGCTGGATTGAAAAACACATTAATCCTGCGCTGTTAAACCGGATGAAGCAAACTATCCGCGCGCGACGAAAACGGCATTTTAATGCTGAGCATCAACACACGCGCAAAAAATCAATCGATCTGGAGTTTGTTGTCTGGCAACGCCTGGCAGGGCTGGCGCAGCGCCGGGGCAAAACGCTGTCAGAAACCATCGTGCAGCTGATTGAGGATGCCGAACATAAAGAGAAGTACGCCAACCAGATGTCGTCACTGAAGAATGATCTTCAGGCTCTGTTGGGCAAAAAGTAGATTTTACTTTCTTCGGACAATAAAAAACCCCGCATTGCGGGGTTTTTTTATAAGACGATAACTTATGCCGCTGGCTGAGTTACAACGTCTTTGATGCCTTTAACTTCGATCTCAACGCGACGATCTGGAGCCAGGCAGTCGATCAGTGCAGCGCGAGCTTTCACGTTGTCACAGGTGTTGCCAGTAACTGGGTTAGCTTCGCCCATACCACGTGGGGAGATCTTGTTAGCTGGGATACCTTTAGAGATCAGGTAATCAACAACAGACTGAGCACGTTTCTCAGACAGTTTCTGGTTGTAAGCGTCAGAACCGATACGGTCGGTGAAGCCCAGAACCACTACAGAACCGTCTTTAGGATCCAGGTTGCTCAGCTGGGTGTACAGCTGATCCAGTGCCTGCTGACCTTCTGGTTTCAGGGTAGCTTTGTTGAAGTTGAACAGAACGTCAGACTTCAGAGTGAAGTGCTTGGTCTGTACTTCTGGAGCTGGAGCCGGCGCTGGAGCAACAACTGGTGCTGCTTCTTCCTGCTGGCCGAAACGGTAGGAAACACCTACGCTCAGCATGCCGTTGTCTGGACGAACACCAACGGTGTTGCCGTCGCCGATGTTGTTAACCCACTGGTATTCCAGACGGGTAGCGATGTCACGGGTCATAGCCCACTCAACGCCACCAGCGAATACTGGGGAAACACCGGTGTCATGGTCGTCGCCAGCGTTGCTGTTGCTGGAGTCAGCGCGCCATACCATGCCGCCCAGACGGGTGTATACGTCCAGATCGTCGGTTACTGGGTAACCCAGTTTAGCGGTCAGCTGAACGCCCTGTGCTTTGAAAGCGCCATTGGTGTTGTCGCCTTTGTATGGCATACGACCTAACCAGTCGTAACCCATTTCAAAACCAACATACGGGTTAACCTGATAGCCACCGAACGCACCTGCACCAAGCTGGCTCTCGTGAGTCGGGCCATCATTGTTGTTTGCGCTGTTGTACCAGCCGGTGTCGTGGAACTGAGACCAGCCCAGTTTACCACCTGCATACCAGGTATTATCTTTCGGAGCGGCCTGCGCTACGGTAGCGAAGCCAGCCAGTGCCACTGCAATCGCGATAGCTGTCTTTTTCATTTTTTGCGCCTCGTTATCATCCAAAATTCGCCATGAAAGTCTCAAGAGAGAATCACGGTTAAATCCTTCACCGGGGGGCGTGGTCAAATATAAATCTACCGATATCTTCGGCTTAGGCCGAGCACCCCTGGCGATGTAAAGTCTACAACGTAGCTGAAAACTTACAAGTGTGAAGTCCGTCAGGCATATGAAAAAAAA